>JAGPFR010000019.1 GCA_018056425.1 Lachnospiraceae bacterium | reverse complement strand
CCATTATCCTGGACGGCGAAGATTATCTGTCGCTTGCGCCCAAAGAAAGAGCAAAGAAGTTATCGTTCCTTCCCCGGGTTCATTCGGTGATCCCGTCAATTTCTGTAAGGACGCTGGTTTCGCACGGACGTTTTCCGTACCTTGGCTTTTCCAGAAGATCCGGTGATGAGGATAAACGGATCGTCAGTGAAGCGATGGAAAAGACAGGTGTTTCGGAGTTTTCCGGCGCAGGCGTTGATACCTTATCGGGCGGCGTACGTCAGAGAGCATTCATCGCAATGCAGCTTGCTCAGCAGAGTGATCTGATTGTGGCAGATGAGCCCACGACATATCTTGATATCCCGAGCAAAAGGAAAGTCGTTGAGATCTATACCGGACTTCGGGATGAAGGCAAAACTGTCATACTGGTTTTGCATGAGCTTACAACTGCTCTTGAGATTGCAGACCGGATAGTTGTAATGAAGGACCGGAAGATCGTAAAAACCGGATCTCCTTCCGAAATAATCAACTCTGAAATCCCCCGGGATATCTTCGGGGTGAGGGTCAGAAAGATTTCCGACGAGGAAGGCGAATATCTTGTAACCGTATAAAAATGTGTCATGGGGTTCATCAGACCCCATGACACATTTTTTTAATCGGTTAAGTCAAAAAATGGGGCAATATCGACAATTTTTTGGAAGTATTATTGTCATCATTGCTCTATCATCTTACTATCTCTTCACTTTATCCAATATGCCCGTTGCGACCAGCCAGTACTGGACAACATTTACGGATGGAATCCCGGAGAAGCTTGGCCTTCCCAAAACAGAGGAAAGAGTATGGACGAATTTTACGAGGTAGGAAGACTGGGCATGTGGTGGCTCGGTCAGATGGGACTGATCATAAAAGCGGGTGACAGGAAGATATGCATAGACTATTTTGCATCTCCCATGGAATCAAGACAGACACCTCCACCCATTCCTGCCGATGAACTTAAGGACGTAAGTTTATTTATCGGAACACACGATCATATAGATCATATAGATCATGAAGCCTGGAAGATTTGGGCAAAGACCAATCCCAATGCGAAATTTATCTTTCCAAGGAAACATATGAAAGCGGTCCTTGCTGACGGAGTAAAACCGGAGAATGCAATAGGCGTAGATGACGATGAAGTTTGTCAGATCGGTGATATCAGGATTCATGCCATTGCCGCAGCCCATGAAATACTTGACCGCGATCCCGGAACCTGGGAATACTCCTGCCTTCAGTACATTATCGAAGTTAACGGATTCAGGATCCATCATGCGGGAGATACAACCAGATACGAAGGAATGCTTCTTAAGCTCAGACGATTCGGCAAGATCGATGTACAGCTCCTTCCCATTAACGGCCGTGATGCAAAGCGTCTCAGCAACGATATTATAGGCAATATGACTTATCAGGAAGCGGCAGATCTTGCGGGTGACTGTGATACGGAGCTCGTTATTCCCGGACATTGGGATATGTTTGCAGATAACAGTGCAGATCCCGAGGCGTTCGCAGACTATGTAAACATAAAATATAAGGGAAAGATACAGTGTCTTATCCCTAAAGTGATGCAGAAAATAGAGTTGATAAAAAATGAAAAGAGAGATTAGCGTAAAAAGAATAGGAATGTCGCTTTTCGGAGTGATCATATGCGCGATAAGCGTCGGAATCTTTAAGATCGCAGCCCTCGGTGTGGATCCTTTCCAGTCCTTTATGGCCGGTCTGGATGCCGTGGTACCGATTGGGTTCGGAACTTTATATGTCATAACAAATGCCGTACTCCTGGTATTTGCACTTGTTTTGACAGACACTATATCGGAATAGCGACTTTCATAAATCTGTTCCTTCTGGGATATATCACCCAGTTTACCTATGAGTTTTTGCAGACAGTGATCGTGGATCCTTCAATGGTAACGAGAGTAATCTGCCTCGTTGTGGGAGTGGTCATCATCTGCTTCGGTTCCGCGTTTTACATGACCGCGGACCTTGGCGTTTCAACATACGATGCCATTGCACTTATAATCGTTAATACCTGGAAGAAGGGTAAGTTCCAGTATGTCAGGATCATTACCGATGTGGTGTGCGTAGTCCTGGGATGTATTCTTTTCCTCATGGCCGGAGGCAGCGTATCACAGATCCCTACGATTGCGGGAGTCGGAACGATCATCACCGCATTTTTTATGGGTCCCCTCATTGAATTATTCAACGTATATGTAGCAAGACCCGTACTTGGCAATAATAAGAAAACGGATAAAAATGATTCCAATGAATGATTCTATACCCACAATCAGAATAAATCAGGCAGGATATGCAGAATCGCTTCCCGTACAGGTAGCGGTTCTTTCTGCAGGATCTGTCATTGTATCCGATATGGATGGAAATACGATCAAAAGGGTGGAGGTTAATGATCTTCCTTTTGATGTTTCATCCGGAGATAACGTAAAAGTCGTGAATCTGGGCAGACTCCCTGAAGGTGAGTACACCGTATGGTGCGGTACGGAAAGCAGAAGGATATCCGTTAAAAAGAATCCCTGGCAGGACATTACAAACGCATTGATAAAGGGTTTGTATTATCAGAGATGCGGATGTGAACTTTCGGAAAAATATGCGGGTGTATATAAACATCCCGCTTGCCATACAGCTCCTGCACTTGAGTGGGAAAACAGGGATATCAAAAAGACTGTCACGGGCGGATGGCATGATGCCGGAGATTACGGTAAATATGTCGGCCCCGGTGCAGTAACTGTCGCACATATGCTTTATGCATACATTCTGTGCGGTGAGGGATGTTCCGATGAACTTAATATTCCGGAATCCGGAAACGGGGTTCCCGATATTTTAAATGAAGCCCGTTATGAGCTCGAATGGATACTTAAGATGCAAAAAGATGACGGCTCGTTTTACCACAAGCTTACCAAGGATCATTTTGCACCTTTCATAATGCCCCAGGATGACAAAGACCCGGAATATATGATGCCGGTTTCCCATACGGCAACGGGCGCGGCATGTGCTTGTCTGTCTCTGGCATCCAGAGCATACAGAGAGTTCGATAATGCTTTTTGCGACAGTATGCTTAATGCGGCAATAAAAGCTTACGAATGGCTTGAAGCAGGTCACGAGTTTGTTCCTTTTGTAAATCCCGAGGGCGTAAGAACAGGTCAGTACGGAGATAAGAGCGTAACTGATGAGCTCTTCTGGGCATCCTGCGAGCTCTATGCATCGACGGGAGATAAGAGATACCTGGAAAAAGCCGAAAATCTTTATTCCGATGATATGAATCTATATTCATACGGATGGGCTGATGTGAGCGGACTGGGTGCGATCTGTACTCTTTTTGAAATCCGTGAAGCGGGCGGAGACGGTCTTTTTATCAGGATAAGAGAAAAGTTCATCGAAAACTGTAAAAAGATCGCTGAGATTTCAGAGCAGTCGGGGTACGGAACCGCGCTTCCCGAAGACAGCTATATATGGGGAAGCATCCTTCCCATAATGGAAAATGCAATGAGTCTGATCATGTACGAGCTTTTGACGGGTGACGAATCGCTCAGACCGGCAGCTCTTCTTCAGTGGAATTACGCACTGGGATTAAATGCTCTCGATATAAGCTTTGTTACGGGCTTCGGAAAGAGGCGCGTGATGAACATTCATCACAGACCCTCGGGATCCGATGGCATTAAGGAGCCTGTTCCCGGTCTTATCTCGGGCGGCCCCAATAAACGCATGACCTATCCCGGGACCCGAGAAAGACTCGGAGATACTCCCGCCGCAAAGTATTTCCTCGACGAACTGCCTTCTGCGGATACCAATGAGATAGCCATTTACTGGAATTCTCCCGCAATATTTACAGGCTCGTTTTTCAGCCTGATGTGCGGAAATTAAATACTTACCGCTAATCCTCCTGCCTGCTTGCAAAGATTCGGAAACGATTTTTGCAAGCGGGCGGTTTTTTTCTTTACAGTTTGTGAAAAAAGTAGCATCATTTAGCCTATAGGAGTCGTTACTGAAACAGACTTCGGGGGAAGAATCAATGAGCTTGCTTGGCCTTATCAATAAGGACACTTCATATGAGAACGAAAGCCGCGAAGGGATAGTTACTCTTCGCATTTTGTATATCATTCAGGCAGTGGTTCTTCTGCTGGATATTATCTTTGCGGGCCTGCCTTCGATCGTTAATTCCAAATACGTGATAATCGGTGCATTTGTCGTTATGACAGCGATGTTTTTGCTGACCTATTGGATGAAAACAAGACCCGCCATTATAGCGTACATAGTCTTTATGTCTCTTTTTATTCCCGGACTGATCCCATGTTTTGGGTGGAACGGGGGCATGCAGGATTATTTTCTGATAATCCTGATGCTTATCTTTTTTGCAAATCTCGGAAGCAATACATTTAAATTCATTCTGGCCGGAATAGTCTTTGTCTTAAGATCCGCTGTCATAGTTTTATACGGAACCATGGCTTCCGGTGTCTATATAGATGACCTTTCGGGCAAACAGATCCATGTAGCAAATAATGCGGCTGTTTTCCTGTCGATAATAGCCATTTCATATATATTCAGTCATCGTGAGAACGAGGCGGAGAGCAAGCTTATGAAGTATAACGATAAGCTTGTTAAAGAGGCCAATACCGATCAGCTCACAGGACTCCATAACAGAAGAAGGGCTCTTGAGCTTCTTGATGAGATCAAGGCTTCGTCCTATCTGGGGTCCGTCACCATAGTCATGGGAGATATAGACTTCTTCAAGAAAGTAAACGATACGTACGGACATGATGTCGGCGATGAGGTTTTGAAATCGATAGCCGAAACAATGCGTGAAGTATGCGGTACCAGATCGTTCCTTACCAGATGGGGCGGGGAGGAGTTTTTGCTCGTCTTCATCGGTAAAAACGGAGACGAGGCACTCACAGACATTGAAAATCTCCGCAGAAGTATAATGGAAAATCCCATAGTCGTAGGTGATGCAAGTATCAGCATTACCATGACGTTCGGTATGGCGGAATATGATTTCAGCGGCGATGTAAATGCCACCATCAAGGAAGCCGATGACAAGCTTTATATGGGTAAAGAAGCCGGCAGAAACAGAGTCGTATACTGACGCCGGAAACTGTGCACAAAAACGGGCAGCTTGCAAAACTCTGTTTACATGAAAAACAGTGAAACTGGGCCCGAAAATGATATACTGATTCAGTCTAAGAAAATTTCGAGGAGGGTCTCAAATGGACAGTATTTATCTCGGTTGGATTCCGTATTATCAGGAAATGGCCAGATCTCTTGCCAGATACAGAAATGACAGAAGGGAACTGGTAGAAAGGTTAAAGAAAGCTTATGCCAAGGCTAACGTAACCATGCCTATCCTTGAGCTTTATAATGAGCTCTTCGATCTCGATCCTTTTACCGTATTCGGTCTTTTCAACCGTCTTCATATGCCGACCGAAACCAGAATGAAGATTATGGGTCAGCTGGCGATGAGTATCGGTTTTACTCAGGATGCCGAGGTTCCCACGGACTTTACGGCCATTCCGGTTCTCAACGAGCTTGATACAACATTCTACAGATTCAATGACCAGAGAGACATGAACGATATCGACCGACTCTGGACTCTTTATGAGAATGCGATGAATTATGCCGCATCTCTTACCCCTCTTAATCGTCAGCAGCTCGGAGAATCTTTCGATACCTGTCTGAAAGTCAAGGGCAACGGTAATATCAAGATCACCAAGGGTCTTTACTGGATCGCGCCCAGCGTATTCATGCCCCTTGATTATTCGATCATCTGGTATCTGATGAAATCCGGAGCTGTACCCGAGGAATACGTTGCACAGTTCCCCGAGATTGTTGATGATATACCTTCAACAAGCTATTTCAAGATACTCGATATTGTATATACGGTTATCAATGAAGGAAAGGTTCCTTTCCATAACATTCCCGAACTGGTTTATCAGGCATGGGAAGCTTCACAGAACCAGTCCAGACAGAGCAGGGTCGGAGAGAAGTATTCCAAGGGAACCGGTCTTCCCGATGATGACGTAAAGACAGTCAGATACTGGATGTTCGCTCCCGGCCAGTTCTCAGAAAGATGGGATATGTTCTATAAGAAGGGAATCATGGCTATCAGATGGGGTGCTCTCGGAGACCTTAGAGCCTATGATTCACAGGAAGAGGTCAGACAGGCCATGATGGCCAAGATTGACCCCAACAAGCCCTTCAAACATTCATCATATTCCGCATGGCAGTTTGTCAACGGCATTAAGCCCGGAGATGTCATCTTCGTAAGAAAGGGAGATAACCAGATCCTCGGACGAGGTGTTGTTACTTCCGACTATATCTATGATGATTCACCCGATGACGATTACAAGCACTTCAGACTTGTGGACTGGGGCCAGAACGGAGCATGGGATGTTCCTCTTCAGTCTGCCATCAAGGTGCTTGCCGATATCACACCTTATACGGACTATGTATTAAAGCTCAATTCCCTCTTCGGATTCGAGAAGGATGGAAATGAGGACGGAAGCGCTCTCAACTATCCCAAGTACGGCAAGGAAGAGTTCTTAAAAGACGTATACATGCAGCTTGAACAGTATGACAGACTTGTAAGGCTGGTCAAGAACAAGATGAACATCATCATCCAGGGTGCACCCGGTGTTGGTAAAACCTTCACCGCCAAGCGTCTTGCATACTCCATCATCGGTGAGAAGGATCCCGAGAGAGTAGAGATGATCCAGTTCCATCAGAGCTACAATTACGAGGACTTTATCGAAGGATTCAGACCTTCCGAGAAAGGAACCGGATTTGATATCAAGCGCGGAGCTTTCTATAAGTTCTGCCGTATGGCTCAGGAAGATCCCGATAACAAGTACTTCTTCATCATCGACGAGATCAACCGTGGTAACGTATCACGTATCTTTGGTGAGCTCTTCATGCTGATCGAGCCCGATAAGAGAGGTAATGAACTCCAGCTTCTGTATTCCGGAGAGAAGTTCAACGTTCCGAGAAATATCTATATCATCGGACTTATGAATACCGCCGACAGAAGTATCGCGATGATCGACTACGCTTTGAGAAGAAGATTTGTATTCTTTGATATGAAGCCCGGTTTCGAATCCGACGGATTCATCAATTACATGAGATCTTTCGGAAGCCCTGCTTTCGAGAGCCTCATAAACTGTGTCAAGGAACTCAACAAGGCGATCACCGAAGATCCCGCACTCGGAGGAGGTTTCTGCGTAGGACATTCCTATTTCTCCAACCTTAAATCCGCTGATGACGAGATGCTTAAGAATATCGTCGAGTATGAGATGGTACCCCTTCTTCAGGAGTATTGGTTCGATTCACCCGAAACCGTTGCTTTGTGGGCTGACAAGCTGAGGAATTCGATAGTATGACCCTTGATGAATGCGCAAAAACACTGGCGGACGGATTGACCCTGCAGGTCAAACGCGGTCTGGTCAAGGACTATGTCACGAGTGTGGATACGGAGACTGCCATCAAAGGCAGAATGGACGTGTCTGCTTCAATTCGCGACAGATCCGTATATAAGAGGCAGATGGTATGTATCTATGAGGAGTATACCGAGAACTGCCTTCTTAACAGGATAGTCAAGGCCGGATCCAAGCTTCTCATCTCCAGTCCCGAGATATCCGAGGAAAACAGAAAGAGACTTATGGACCTTATGTTTTATTTTGGAACCGTTAAGGATATCAGCCTCCGGAGAATGGACTGGAGGATCAACTACGGTAAGCATATTGACTATAAGCCCATGGTAGAAGCATCCAAATATGCTGCAAATGTCATACTTAAGAAGAAAGATTGACCAATATTTGCTGATAATTGGAAAAATTGCTCAATTGTGTTCGATATTTGCTTACAACAATTATCGATATTGAACAAAGCCGGTAAAGATTGTAATATCATGCCTTGGGAGTACTTAGTTTTATGATCAGATCCGGTTTAATGAAAACAGTTACATTTAAAAGAGTGCGCTTTTTTGGCGTACTCTTTTTTGGCATCATTCCCCTTCTTACGATGAATCTCACGGGATGTACGGGAGAGTCCGATGATTCGGAGCCCGTTTTGCTCGTGGATGAAGAGGTTGAGCCCGATGTTGCGGGCAATCTTCCCGCAGAATATGCCGATGTGGTATCAACCATGTCGTTCGGCGTTAAATACCGTGCCGCTGCCACTCAGGATCTTTCTTTTGACGTGGAAAGAGCAAAGATCGATTCGGTCCTTGTCACACCCGGCGAAACGGTACATGCAGGCCAGCTTCTCATTACTCTTGTGAGTGATACCGATGCGGAGGCTGAACGCGAAGATCTGCTGTATCAGATCGAAAGGCTTGAGCTTCTCAAACTGCAGGTTCAGCACCAGATAGAATATGAGAAGACTCTGGCAAGGTTTGAGCACGCCATGGACACACCCATCACCGATGAGAAGAATGAAAAGCTTCAGGAAAGACTCGATGCCATCGATGATAAGTATTATTTCACACTTCAGGATTACGATGATCAGATAACGATCTGTAATCTCAAACTCTACAATCTCGAAAACAACAATAACGATCACAATATCTATGCAGGTATGGACGGTATCGTCGAATATGTCAGGGAAGGCCTTGAAGGCTCCCAGACGGTTATCGGAAGAACCGTTATTACCATCAAAGATCCGAGCGACATGTATTTCTATGCAACGGATCTGTCAATTTTACCCTACATCGAAGAAATGGATTCCGTTACCATTACGGTCACCGGTTCATCCGCAGGGGAATATGAAGCGATCCCCGAGATCATTGAGGACGGAAGCGGTCTCAGATTTATACTTACAGGTGATTCGGCCTCGGCAATGATCACCGAGAACACCAACGGAAATATCATTCTGGAACTTGGCAGAAAAAATAGCGTTCTCAGCGTTCCGAAGGCTGCCGTTCACAGAGCCGGGGAGAAGGTATACGTCTACGTCGTTGATGAAGACGGATACAGAAGATACAGGGAAGTACAGATCGGGCTTGAAGGCGATACCAGAATTGAAATACTATCCGGACTCGAAGCCGGTGAGATAGTGGCGGTAAATTATTGATGTATTTTGACAGCAAACAATTAAAGAAGGCGAAAAGAGTACTGGCTATGGCGCTGAGCGCAGTCATGCTCTTATCCGGATGCGGTAAAAATGCGGATGCCGCTGATGAGATTGTTTTGATAGATCCCGTTTCATCCGCAAACGTTACGGAGACTGTATCCAGACGTACTCTATATGATTATGAAGTTTTGGACGGAGGGGTTTTTCCTGTTGTGACCGAGTATTCGGCTGCTACCGGAATGAAAGCTGCGGACATCGGATTTTTCCCCGGACAGTCCGTATATAACGGAAGCGTTCTCTTTTCCGGAGATATGAAAGATTATTACGAGCAGGAAAAGGCTGTCCGAAGCACACTTGATGAGCTGATCGTTTCTTATGCCGAGAGCAGAAGAGTCAATGAGATCAAACTCAGAGAGCTGGGTTACTGGATCGATTCCAGAGACGATGATATCGAAGATAACCCCTATATGCAGGTAGTTATCCAGAAGGCTTTGTTCGAAAAGGAACTCCTGGAATATACCATTAACGACAACGACATGATCTACAATCTCGATGTCGCACATTATAACCAGCTTCTTACCAGACTTGAAAACAATCAGGCCAAGAGGCTTGTGAGATCTTATATGAACGGAACCATGGTTGCCGTGTCCAATGTTTCTCCCGGAGCGCTTGTTTCGGAGGGTACAAACGTTGCTGCCGTAACCGACGGACACAGCCTGAACATTCTGGCCGATTATCGTTCAACCAGAGAGATGGAAAATGTCAAAGAGTATTATGCGATCATCGACGGCAAGAGATACGAGCTCACCTACATGCCGTATTCCGCAGCGGAACTCAGTGCTCTCAAAGCATCCGGTATGGACATCTATTCCGTATTCAGATTCGACGATCCCGAAGGAACCGTAAAGGTCGGACAGAAGGTCAACATTGTCCTTATCAGGGAAAAGAAGGAAGATCTTTTATCCGTTTCCAATGCAGCGATCCACAGGGATGACGGCGGTTACTATGTAAGTCTCAACTCGGGAGACAAGGCATATATAACCAAGGGATTTACAGACGGAGTTTTCACCGAGATCGTTTCCGGAGTAAATGAAGGAGATGTTATCCTGCTCGACAGTTATACCGAAGCACCCGAGAATGTCGCAACTCTTTCCAGGGGCGATTTCTATATCAAGTATGAGGGTACGGGATATCTGTATTACCCCGACATATCCAATATTACCAACAATGTTAAATACGGAACCGTAACTCTTACGCTTAAAAACGTGGTTAAAGGTCAGAGGGTTAAGAGAGGCGATGTTATCGCATATGTATCGGTTGCCGAAAATTCCGTAAAACTTGAAGAACTGACGTTAAAACTTACCAGACTTTATGAGAGAAGGGATAAGGCTCAGGAAGCTGTTGACGATCCTCTTACCGAATTTCTGGATAAAGATGTTCAGGAGAAGCTGAAAAACGCGGTTTCTTCTCTGGACAGACAGATACAGAACGTATCGGATCAGATACTTGAGATTCAGGAAGCATATGCGGTTACCGCTTTTTATGCACCCTGTGACGGCGTTATCGGATATATCACCGAGCTTTCGGACGGTGCGGTTCTCAAAGATAATGAACTCATCGCGACGGTTGCAGCCGATTCTTCGGAGTATCTTTATGCGATGAATGAATCCAAGATCCTTATGTACGGAATGGAACTTACCGGCGAATATAAGGATCCGGTGAGCGGAGAAATCATTCAGTTCCCCGCAACGGTTTCAAGTGTTTCCTTCGGCGCAGTCAGCTCGGATCTTGCCTCGGACAGGGTTTATGTAAAGCCTGAGGGCGTAACTCTTCCGGGAGGTGTTCATGATCCAAACGCCGAGATAGCTGCGGAAATCCCCTCCGGAGTCGCTACTGTCGCAACTAACCCTTATGAGGAATGGCTGCTTCAGCAGGAAGCTGCAAATGCTCCGGCAAAACAGTCCTACACCCTCACGGGTTATCTTGAATATGAAACCGACGTTGTGCTTGTTCCCGCAAGGGCGGTAACGTTCTCGGGCGATCAGGCATATGTCACGGTTTTTGACGGAGAAAAATACGTTAAGATCGGATTTATCGCAGGCGGTGCAAATCCCACCAAGAGCGTCACGATTGATAATGTTGCATATATCTGGGCTGCTGAAGGCTTGGAAGAAGGAATGGTTATAGTTTACTGATGTTGCTTTTGGAATTACAAAAGATCAGAAATAAGAAGTGGATGTTTGCATGTCTCTTGCTCGGAGCCGTGCTTCTGTTTGCATCCGCCGTAAGTTTCCCTATTTACAGGACTGCTGTTCTGGACAGAATGCTCGACGATCAGTTTGAAGAGTATATGACGACTACCGGCAACTGGCCCATGCAGATGAAGTTTTTCTTCCAGTTCGGTAAAAACGGAAATATGGATTCTCTCGATGTAAAACTTCAGGGAATCCGTTCCGTTTATTCTCAGGTCGGTGTTCCGGAGCACGATACCGTCTATTATTATTCGACCATCAACAACGCCGCTACTCCGGATCTTGCAAGACAGGATGGTATTGAGTTTTCTCTTAAGGCTTCCGCTATGTCCGGGATAGAAGATCACATTACCATTATTGACGGTACTATCTGGGAAGATAACGATCCTTCGGATAATACTCTGGATGTAATTGTAAGTGAGCAGACATTCCTGTCATCTTCAATGGTAATTGGCGATGTGTTCACCATTCCTACTATTTCACCCCGCGGTTCCGAAAAGGTAAGACTCAGAATTGCCGGCGTGTTTGACATAACCGATCCTTCGGAGGTTTACTGGCAGGAAGGCTCCAAATTCTTTACCGGCGCTCTTTTTGTACAATATGATGCTTTTCTTGAATATTTCATATATAACCCGGAGCGCTCCAAATTCCCCATCAACGCGGAGGTTTATTCGCAGTTTGATTACACGACGGTGGATGCAGCGCAGGCAGGTGAGATAACCGCTGCAACAAATGAATATCTGAACGGAACATTCGGTGCTCTTACAAAGCGTCCCGATTTCATGGATCTTCTTGAGAGCCATGAGAGCATGAGAAGAAGAATTTCCGTTTCACTGCTTCTTTTGGAGATTCCTCTTTTGCTCCTTCTTGCTGCTTTTATTCTTATGATCTCCGGACAGCTCTATTCGATGGAAGAAAATGAGATTTCCATGTATAAGAGCAGAGGTGCTTCATCCATGCAGATCTTCCTGCTGTATCTGCTTCAAAGTGTCCTTATAGCGGTTCTTGCCGCAGTTATCGGTGTTCCCATAGGAATGGCTGTTACAAGAGGTCTCGGAAGTGCAAGCTCATTTTTGGAGTTTGGGATCAGAAGGGAACTTAACATCGGATTTACCTCCGAAGCTTTTGTATATACTCTGGTTTCGGGTCTGATCTGTATTCTTATCATGACTCTTCCTTCAATACCTGCATCAAGGCTTTCGATCGTTGGTGCAAAGAGGGGCGGATCCAGGAAGAAAAAGCCTTTGTGGGAAAGATTCTATCTGGATGTTCTTTTCCTGCTTATTGCGCTTTACGGATTCTATAACTTCTCACATCATACCGATGACCTGCTTGAGAGTGCTCTTAAGGGAGAGGCATTGGATCCGCTTCTTTACTTTTCGTCATCGCTTTTTATTCTGGGTGCAGGCATGCTTCTTATCAGACTCAGGCCTCTTTTGGTCAGGCTGATATTCTTCCTTGGGAAAAAGCATTTTAAACCTGCTTCCTATGCGGCAATGCTTGAGAGCATAAGAAGTGCCAGATCCCAGCAGTACATTTCCATGTTTGTAATACTTACCGTTGCGCTCGGAATGTTTGATGCGGTTTCCGCGAGAACCATTCTTGAGAACTCGCTGGCAAACACATCCTACATCGACGGAACCGATATAAGATTCCGTGAAGTCTGGGTGGATAACAGCGCCACAAGGCGATTCGACCCTTCCATCGAGCTGACATATATCGAACCCAATTACACCGACTATGCGGGCTTTACCAAGTACAGCGACGGATATACGAGAGTTTATCTTGAAGACGGTTATGTAAAGGCCGGAGCCGGAGCCAGGGAATCAGTCAGCATAATGGGAATCCATACCAAAGAGTTCGGAACCATCACCAATCTGGATAATTCCCTGCTCTCGGTTCCTTACAGGCAGCTTTTAAACGATCTTGCCCTGTCGCCGACCGGTGTTTTGCTTTCGTCGGATTTCAGGGATATCAAAGGCGTAGCCGTAGGAGACAAGATTTCTTTTTACGATAAAAATAATGTGTCCGCCGATGCGGTTGTTGTGGGATTCTTCGAGTACTGGCCGGGATATAAGCCTGTTACGAGAGAACTCAGTGCATCAGGCGAGATCACTCAAAAAGACAACTATATGATAGTTGCCAATTACTCTTTCATCAGAAAGAGATTCGGACTTCAGCCTTACTATGTATGGATGGGAACGGGTGACAACGCAGATAACGAGTTCTTCTATCAGTGGCTTGAAGAAAGCGGAACACCTCTTATGTATCTGTCCGACAGAAGCAAGGATATAGAGAAGACCGTTGAAGATCCTCTTTTACAGGGAATGAACGGAATCCTCACAATGAGTTTTATCGTAATGCTGATACTGTGTGCCGCAGGATATCTGATCTACTGGGTACTTTCCATCAAGTCCAGGGAAATGATGCTCGGCGTACTCAGAGCGATGGGACTTCATTCGGGCGAGATGATAACCATGCTTTCCATTGAGCAGGCAATCTGCGGCCTCTACTCAGTGGCAGCAGGTGCTGTTGTCGGTGTTATCGCCTATACGCTTTACGTTCCGATGCTGCAGACGGCTTATTCATCATCCGCACAGATACTTCCTCTTGTTATGATCAGGGACAGTTCGGATATGATAAAGCTGTTTACCGCCATAGGACTTATGCTGATAGTCAGCATTTTCGTCCTTACATTGATCATCAGAAAGCAGAATATGATAAGAGCTTTGAAACTGGGGGAGGAGTGATATGGGATCTATTATTGAGATCAAAAACGTCACAAGGGATTTCCAGACACCCAGCGGAAAAGTATCGGTACTCAAAGGAATCAATGCAACGATTCAGGCGGATACCATGTGTATTCTCAGAGGCAAGTCGGGATCCGGCAAAACTACGCTGCTTAATATTATCGGAGCTCTGGATGATCCGACTTCGGGACAGATACTGATCGACGGAACCTCATCACACGGAATGAGCAGCAAGGCCAGGGAGAATATGAGGAGAAGGCAGATGGGGTTTGTATTTCAGTCAGTAAGCCTTATCCCTTCGATGAACGCGATACAGAATGTCGAATTTGCCATGAGAATGGCCGGCATTAAGGATAATATGGAAAAGAGAGCGGCAGAGTGCCTCTCAATAGTGGGACTGTCAAACAGAATGACCCACATGCCTCAGGAGATGTCCGGAGGTGAACAGCAGAGAGTGGCGATAGCCAGAGCAATAGCTCATCACCCAAGGATCATTCTTGCGGATGAGCCTACCGCCGAACTTGATTCCGGAATGGCTGTCGAGGTCACCAAACTCTTTAAGAGGATTTCCGAAGAAGAGAAAGTCACCATTATTATGACAACGCATGATGTGGGACTGATGGGTGCCGGTGACCAGCTGATAGAACTTAAAAACGGACGCATAGAAGGGAGCGAAGCTGATGGCTGATGAAGTTATAAAAACTCCCGAATATATGATAGATGCCGAAGGACTGGTCAAGATCTACAAGACCAAGGAGACTGAAGTACTTGCTCTTTCCGGACTGGACCTGAAGGTCGAGAAAGGTGAGTTTACGGCCCTTATAGGTAATTCCGGTTCGGGTAAATCGACTTTCCTGAACATGATCGGCGGCCTGGACATTCCGAGCGCGGGCAAGCTGTTTGTCGGAGGAAAAAACCTCTTCAGGATGACTGAGAGCGAAAGGGTTACTTACAAACGTGAGACTGTCGGATTTGTCTGGCAGAACAATGCAAGAAACCTCTTCCCCTATCTGACCGCGATTGACAATATCTGTATACCGATGCGTTTCAGCGGTGTAAAGAAAAAGAAGCAAAAGGCTGAAGAGCTTCTTGAGACCGTCGGAATGCAGGATCACAGGTATAGCAGACTGGGAACTCTTTCCGGAGGAGAACAGCAGAGAATAGCGATAGCAATAGCTCTTGCCAATTCGCCCGGACTGCTCCTTGCGGACGAACCCACGGGCTCTGTTGATGAGAGAACCGGTGACCAGATATTCGAGATCTTTACAAAACTCAACGAAGCAGGGCAGACAATACTTGTCGTAACCCACGATCTGGCACTTTCACGAAAGGTTCGGAGAGTAGTTGCCATAAGGGACGGCAGAATCAGTTCCGAGAGGATACTCAAGGAAAGCTATGCCGACAGACTTAAAGAATCCGGAGTCGACTGGAGAAACGAAGAAACCCAGGAAGAGTACGTCGTTGTCGATAAGACCGGAAGGCTGCAGCTTCCTGCCGATGTTATCGAGAAAATGGGCGGTGCGACCGGCAGATTGATGGTTTCTTTTGAAGATGGTCAAATAAAGCTAAAAAAACCATAGTCATACACGTTAAACTGTGTTAAAATCATACATGTTGCACAAAAAGTTTTACAAAGAATTGACGATTCATCGATTTTTTGCATAAAATTAATACCGAAAAAGCAAGATTTAATTAGATTATTTAACATAACCTAAAATATAATTAACACTATGAAAAACGGAACTAAAAAATTTATAGGCACAGTTGTTTTCTGCGGCGCTTTCGCCGGCATTTGCGTTCTTCTCAACCTTAGAGATAAGGAGAACTTCAGTGAGAAGTATGCAGGTTATGATCTTAGCACCGACATAGTCGGACTCGAGAGGACCGGGACCTATACCGGCTACCTGCTCGATCATGAAGGGGCAGCATATCCCGATAAGACGGTAGATGTCGATATATTCGATTACACCGTAGAAGAAGGGGATGCTGAAATACTCAATGATTACTACGATGAGGCAAAGGTTTTGTACACCGATACCGAATCCGTAGTAACTTTTGACGTTAACGTCCCCGAAAGCGGATTCTATTATCTTCAGATGGATTATCTGATCCCCGAATCCAGAGGTGTTGCTGCGGAGAGAAGCGTCTACATTAACGGAGAGCTTCCTTTTACCGATGCCGGCAACCTTACCTTTACACGTATCTGGACCGACGGCGGAGAGATCAGAACAGATAACCAGGGTAATGAGATCAGACCCGCTCAGGTTGAAGTATACGATTGGCAGACTTCATACTTCAGGGATGACATGGGCTATGTTCAGAATCCCTATACTTTCTATTTCGATAAGGGCACATCAACCGTCAGCCTCGGAGCTGAGAATGAGCCCATGGCTATCAAAGCCCTTTCTCTTGTTCCCGTTAAAAATCCTGTTTCCTATGATGAGTACATCGCAGCACTTCCTGCCGATACAGGCGCAGGTGCCGATTATATGACTGTCATTCAGGGCGAAGATTCAATCCTTCGTTCCGAATCTTCACTTTATGCGAAGTATGACAGAGCATCACCCACCACTCAGCCTTACAGCGTAACCCATACGGTTCTCAATTACACCGGCGGTGAAGCGTGGAGATCATACGGCCAGTGGATCGAGTGGGAGTTTGAAGTACCCGAAGACGGTTACTACAACATCATGATCAAGGGCCGCCAGAATTACCAGAGAGGTCAGGTTTCCAGCCGTGCCATCTACATCGACGGTGAGGTTCCTTTCGCCGAAGCCGGAGAAGTGTCCTTCCCTTATGAGAATGACTGGAACTGTCTGACCGTAGGCGACGATGCCGGTACCCAGTATAACTTCTATCTGACCAAGGGAACTCACACCATCAAAGTTGAGTCGGTTCTCGGAAGTGTCGGACCTATTATAGAAGAACTTGAGGATTCCACTTACAGACTTAACCAGATCTACAGAAGAATCCTTGTATTTACCGGTGCAAATCCCGACCAGTACAGAGATTATCGTATTCAGGACAATTACCCCGAGATCATGGAGGCAATGGAACTTGAGTACAGAAGACTCTACAGGATCGTAGATGAGTACGTCGAGTATACCGGACAGAAGGCTGTAAACATTGCAGCCGCTCAGACCGTAGCACAGCAGCTCGAGCGTTTCTGTGAAAAGCCCGGAAAGATCACTCACGAGTTTGTTACCTTTAAAGATAACATCACCGCACTCGGAACTGCGATGCTCAACATGAGCGATACCAAGATGGATATCGATTACATCGTAGTATCCGGAACCGCTGTGAACCCTCCCGTTGAGAAAGCTCATTTCTGGACCAAGGCACTTCACGAAGTAAAGAGTTTCGTAGCTTCCTTCATAGTAGATTACAATTCCGTCGGTAACGTATATACCGATTCCGACAGATCTAATACCATTAAGGTATGGGTTACCACAGGTCGTGACCAGGGTACCATTCTTAAGACAATGATTGACGATACCTTCACTCCCGAAACGGGAATCAGGGTTAACGTTGAGATAGTAGACCCGAATGCACTTCTTAATGCGGTTCTCGCAGGACGCGGACCCGATGTCGTTCTTTCAATCGGTGCCGACCAGCCTGTAAACTATGCGCTGAGAAATGCATCTGAGGATATAACCCAGTTTGAAGGCTGGGAAGAGGTACTCAGTCACTATTCAGAGAGCTCTTACGAACAGTACAGACTCGACGATCACATTTATGCGATTCCCGAGCAGCAGCAGTTCAACGTTATGTTCTATCGTAAGGATGTTCTTGAAGAACTCGGACTTGAGCCGCCCAACACCTGGAAGGAACTCATCGAGATGCTTCCTACCATTCAGGGTAATAACCTTTCAATAGGTATCCCCACCGCTGCAGGATCGGCAAGCACGGCAACTGCTTCCACCGCGATCGCATCCAGCGTACCCGATCTTTCACTGTACTTCACACTTCTCTTCCAGTACGGCGGAGACATGTACAATGAAGAAGGTACCAGAACCACGGTTGATACCGAGGCGGGCGTAAGGGCATTCGATGATTATCTCAGATACTTTAACGACTACGGACTTCCCGTCATTTACGACTTCGTAAGCCGTTTCCGTTCAGGCGAAATGCCTATCGGTATCTGCACCTATGCACAGTACAACACTCTTATGGTTTCCGCTCCCGAGATAAGAGGACTTTGGGACTTCACCGTAATCCCCGGAACCGAGCGTGTTGATGAGAACGGTAATGTATATATCGACAGATCGGATTTCATTACCGGTAACGCAACCATGATGATCGCCACCGATGATGAACAGGTAAAGCTTAATTCCTGGGAATTCATGAAGTGGTGGGCTGAGCCTGATACACAGGTAAGATTCGGTCGAGAGATCGAAGCGCTCCTCGGATCATCCGCAAGATATGCTACGGCTAACAGAGATGCATTCTCACAGCTTTCATGGAGCTATAATGATATCAACGTTCTCAATGAGCAGTGGGATTCAACCGTAGGCATCAGAGAGGTTCCCGGCGGTTACTATACCGGACGTCATATCGCAAATGCCTGCAGAAAGGTAATCAACGAGAAGACGGACTCACGAGAAACCATCATCGACTATTCGATAATGATAAATGATGAGATCGATAGAAAACGCCGAGAGTTTGGTATGCCGGTTTACGGAGAATATTAAAAAATGTCACAATTATTAAAAGACTACATCAAAGTTAAAAAGCATAATTTCAGGATAGGCGTGAAGAGAGCAAGACTCTCCAAGAGTTGCTACCTCTTCCTCGCCCCCTATGCGATCATCTTCACGATGTTCTACATTCTTCCCGTCGTGATCTCGATCTTCTTCAGTTTTACTTACTACAACATTCTGGAGATGCCGAGATTTGTAGGACTTCAGAACTATATATCATTGTTCCTTGAGGATGACATTTTCCTTATCTCCATTAAGAACACTTTCATGATCGCCATCATAACCGGGCCTCTCGGTTATATAGGAAGTTTCCTCTTTGCATGGCTGATCAATGAACTTCCCAGATGGGTTCGAAGCGTTGCGGTTATTATTTTCTACGCACCTTCGATCGCCGGTAACTGTTACGTTATCTTCTCGGTATTCTTCAGAGGCGATGCTTACGGATATGTAAATGCATTCCTTATGAACACCGGTATCATCGATACTCCACAGCTCTGGCTTATCGATCCCAGATACATGCTTCCCGTATGTATGGGCGTTATCCTCTGGATGAGCCTCGGAGCAGGATTCCTTTCATTCGTTGCAGGTCTTCAGGGCATAGATAAAGCCCAGTATGAAGCAGGATATGTTGACGGTATCAAGAACAGATGGCAGGAACTCTGGTTCATCACCCTTCCCAACATGAAGCCCATGCTTATGTTCGGTGCGGTTATGTCCATTACCCAGGCTTTCGGTGTCTGTGATGTCACAATGGCACTTTGCGGATATCCTTCAACAGACTATGCTGCAAGAACCATAGTCACACACCTTTTCGACTACGGTTTCAGTAGATTCGAGATGGGTTATGCATGTTCGATAGCTACTATCCTGTTCCTTATGATGATACTCTGCAATAAAGCAATACAGTCACTGTTGAGCAGGGTAGGTACCTGATATGTCCGATATGAAGAATAATAATATGGCTGAAAATCAAAACATCACAACGGAAGCTCAGGAAACTGAGGCAGAAGTTCTTGAGACTGCTGCGGAGAACGCTGCTGAAGAGGCTGCTCCCAAGGCATCCCTCATAGACGAAGAAACAGACGTGCTCAAGGCAACTGTTGTCAAAGAGCCCTCCGTAAAGAAAAACAAAAAATCCAAGAAGAAGGATGACGAAGAGCAGGTTTATCATAAGCCTCTCATCAAGCGCCGTAAGCCTAACAGAAGTATAGTGGGAGACCTTTTCCTGTACATCTTCCTGGTCCTGGTTGCGATCGTCATGTTCTTCCCCATCATTTACGCGGTTGAATCAGCACTCAAGCCTCTGGATGAGCTCTACAAGTTCCCGCCCAGGATATTCGCACAGAATCCTACGATCGATAACTTCTCGGATCTGTTCGTAACCATGAGTAAGTCATGGGTATCCTTCTCGAGATACTTGTTCAACACCGTATTCATTACCGGTGTGGGAACCGTCGGACATCTCTTTGCGGCATCCATGGCAGCGTTCGTACTTGCCAAGTATGATTTCCCCGGTGGAAAGACATTCTTCAAAGTCGTAACCGTAGCTATGATGTTCACCGGTTATGTAACCGGTATTCCCAACTATATCATCATGAGCAAGCTTCACATGATCGATACTTATTGGGCAGTAATCATCCCCGCGTTTGCTTATCCCATGGGACTCTTCCTCATGAAGCAGTTTATGGAAGGTCTTCCCACCTCACTTATCGAGGCAGCCAAGATTGACGGAGCAACCGAGTGGACAGTATTTTCCAGGATCGTAATGCCTAACGTTAAGCCCGCATGGCTGACACTGATCATCTTCCTTGTTCAGTACCTTTGGAATAACAGAGCTTCAACCGTTATCTATTCCGAGGAAATGAAGACACTGCCTTTCGCTATGCAGCAGATTCAGGCCGGCGGTATCGCCAGAACCGGTGAGGCAGCAGCAGTACTTGTTGTTTTGATGATCGTACCTATAGCAATATTCATATTCTCTGAGAGCCAGATCCTTGAGACCATGGCATCATCCGGATTGAAGGATTAACACTGATGAAAAAGCCCGTAACTTTTACAATCAAAAGAATAGGTGCACTTATTGCGGCAGCAGCGCTTGGAATCATGAGCGTTCCCATGCAGGCTCAGGCAATGGAGCACAGAAGCTACACTTACATCTACGATTACTGGGGTGATGTTCAGGATACCCCTGATCTGTATGAGGTATTCAATGTATACACATCCGCAGAACTCGGATTGGATGTAAGACTTAATAATCCAAGCGGACTTACTGTAGCCGGAGATAAGGTTTATATCTGTGATACCGGAAATAACCGAATCGTTGTTTTGGGAACCGATGAGAATCTCGGACTTGTACTTCTCGATGAGTTTGACTCGATCAAGGGTGCGCCCGATAAGAATGAGCTCAGCGGTCCTACAGATGTTGCTGTATCTGAAGACGGTAATATATTCATTGCAGATAAGGGAAATAACCGTATAGTCAAGGTTGATCCCGACCTTCATTATCTTATGGAGTTTACTCTTCCCGTTGACAGCGCGCTTTCTGCAGACACCATCTTCCTTCCCAATAAGGTAGTCGTTGATACCGCGGAAAGAGTCTACTGCATCTGTGACGGTGTTAACAAAGGTCTTCTTAAATACGAGCCTGATGGAACCTTCGCGGGATTTGTAGGTGCTACCAAGGCTGCATATAATCTTATCGATTACATCTGGAAAAAGTTTGCGACCCAGGAACAGATCGACCGTATGCCTGTAGATGTTCCTACTGAGTACAGTAATATCTACATGGACTATGAAGGCTTTATTTATGCCAGCGTTCCCGTAGCCGATGCGCAGGCTCTTGATGATCTCAAGGTAGATTCGGTCAGAAGACTTAATCTTCTCGGAAACAACATTCTCGTAAATAACGGTAACTGGCTTAACTGCGGTGATATTTACTGGGGATCTGCGGGCGGATATTCGGGACCTTCGATGTTCTCGGATGTAACCGCTATGGAAAATGACATTTACGTATGTCTCGACAGAAACCGTGGAAGACTCTTCGGTTATGATGATCAGGGACGTATGGTTTTCGCTTTCGGCGGTAACGGTAATATGGACGGATATTTCAGACGTCCCATCGCCGTCGATCATATCGGATATGATCTGATCGTTCTTGATTCTGCCGATTGTTCCATTACATATTTTGTCCTGAGTGATTTCGGTAAGGATATTTACGGTGCGATCGATACTTTCGATGCCGGTAAATACGAAGAGTCCGAAGCACTTTGGAGAAGAGTACTTGAGTACGACGGAAATTATGATCTTGCTTATATCGGAATAGGTCGTGCGCTTCTTCGTCAGGAGAACTACAGAGAGGCCATGAATTATTTCGAGCTCAAATATGATGATGAGAACTGGTCCAAGGCTTTCAAGGAATATCGTAAAGAATGGGTTCAGAGTCATCTCTTCCTGACAGTATTTGTATTGCTGCTCATCTTCCTGGTTCCTCTCAGCATCGAGAAGATCAGAAATATGAGAGTAGAGATAGCTACTTCGGATGTATTCCGTTTCCCGGATCCTGAGGATAACATGACCAGGGCCGAGATCAGAGAGTATCACAAGAAGCAGCGTCAGGAATACAGAGATAGAGAAAAAGCCAAGAAAGAAGCACGTAAATTAGCTAAGCTCAGCAGCAACAGCAGATAATTACGCATAAGAGAATAACATGGAACAGACATCAGTAAAAGAAAACACAATATTAAGAGGCATCGGAGGCTGGTTTAAGAAAACCTTCGGTCGCAAGTATTGGGATTCAATGAAATTTGCGCTTTACTGCATTACCCATCCCTTCGATGGTTTCTGGGATCTTACCCATGAAAAGAGAGGAACCTATGCGGCTGCAAATACGATCCTTTTCCTTACTGTTCTTATAAGGATACTCAGCCTTAAATATACCAGTTTTATCTTCGTTCAGGTATATTGGGAAGATATTAACATTTTCCTGTATATAGCAAGTATTATTTTCCCTCTTGCCCTTTTCGTAGTAGGAAACTGGGCGACAACCACTCTGTTTGACGGTAAGGGAAAACTTGGTCAGGTATATATAGGAACGTGTTATGCATTGACCCCTTATCCTCTTATGCAGCTTCCGCTGATGATAATCAGTAATGTCATAACGGTTAACGAAAAGCAGTTTTATACCGTACTGGCATATATTTCCCTGATATGGTGCGGACTGCTGATCATTTCGGCTATGTGTCAGATTCATGAGTTTTCCGGAGCTAAGAATATCCTGTTCATGGTCTTTTCACTTTTTGCAATGCTCGTAATGATCTTCATATTGATGCTTTTCTTCAGTATGATCACACAGGGTATCGGATATTTCTATTCACTATACAGAGAGTTTATGTTCAGGGCATAGCGATTGCCTGAAAAATAAAGCCTTACCGGAGTAAGTATGAGAAGAAGAAGTGCAGAACAAAAAAGAGAAGCAAGAAACGAGTTTATCAAATTCTTAAAGAGTTTGATCGTACCCGGAATCTTTACTCTTATATTAGCAGGACTCATTATCTTTGTTGTTACATACAATAACAAAGAGGAAGAGGAACAGATAATACCCGTCAATGCTTATGCGGGAGACGGAAAAGAGATAGTGCTGGAGAATGATCAGCTGTTATTTACCATGGATCCCACTACCACCTATTTCACCGTTAAGGTTAAATCTTCCGGCAAGGTATGGTATTCGGTTCCCGATGATGTGGAAAGTGACACCATCGCCATGAGTACCGAGAAAGGCCGTATCAGATCCACTTTGAACGTTATATATTCAAGTGAGATCGGATCCGAAGTTGCATATAACAACTACGACTACAGTATCCAGAATCAGACATATGATGTGGAGACCGACGGAGAATCTATAACCGTTCATTATTCCATCGGTAAGGTTCAGAAGGAATACGTCATTCCTCTTGCCTGCCCCGTGGACGAGATGGAAGGCTATTTCGCACTTCTCAGTCAGGGAGATCTTAATATCGTAAAGCAGTATTACAAGAAGTACGATATCAACGATCTCGGTAGGAAGGATGACCCCGAGGCACTGCTTGCCGCATATCCTGCACTAGCCGATCAGGTAATGTACGTTCTCCGTGATACGGCAACTGATGCAATCAAGGCTAAGATTCAGAAGATCTTTGAGGAATCTATCGGATATACTTATGAAGATTTCCTCAGAGACAAAGAATATCTTGCAGAATCCGAATCGGGAAGCAATGCGGTTTACAATGTTGATATTACCTACAGGCTGGATGGAGGAGATCTTATCGTAGAGATGCCCTATTCGGCAATGCAGTATCCTAAAGATAAGCCCATTCTTGCCGTAGATGTTCTTCCTTTCTTCGGAGCAGGCGGAACCGATGATGAAGGATTCCTTCTCATTCCCGAAGGCAGCGGAGCACTTATCAATTTTAACAACGGTAAGACTGCACAGAGCGTTTATTATGCCAATGTTTACGGCTGGGATATGGCTCATGCCAGAGATGCTCTGGTTCATTCCACCAGCACCGCGTTCTGTACCTTCGGTGTTTCAAACGGAAACGATTCTTTTATCTGTACTATAGAAGGCGGCGCTGCTTACGCGGCAGTTGAAGCGGACATCGCCGGAAGATTTAACAGCTACAACTCAGTTAATGCCGAGTTTGGTGTTATCGAGAGAGAAGAGTACGATGTAGGATCGATCTCAAACAGCCGTATCTTTGCTTTCCAGGAAAGCCTTCCCGATGAGGTAATGTCTCAGAGATATACATTCATCGATTCCGGAAGCTACATTGATATGGCCAAGGAATATCAGAATTATCTTCTCAAGAATTACGGAGATTACCTGATCGCAAATACCGATACCTCAGCTCCCTGTTTTGTGGAAGTAGTAGGAGCCGTTGACAAGGTTAAGCAGATCCTTGGCATGCCCGTATCAAGACCTTTGGAGCTCACCACTTATAAAGAAGCATCGGATATGCTGACTCAGCTTGATGCTGACGGTGTTGATAATATGATCGTCAGAATGACCGGATGGTGTAACGGCGGTGTCGAGCAGCAGATGCTTAAGGATGTGGATCCGATAATGGCACTCGGTTCCGGAAGAGACATCACTAATCTCTGCCGTACAGTTCAGGATCAGGGCAATCAGATTTATCTTGACGGAATCGTTGAGTATGCATATGACTCCAACATTTTTGACGGATTCTTCGCTTACAGAGATTCATCGAGATTCATAAGCCGTGAGCTTTGCAGGCTTTATCCCTTCAGCCAGATTACTTATGGCGACAGAGATGATCTTGATGCTCATTACCTGCTTCATGAGCAGCTCATTCTTAAGATGATGGATAATCTTGTTAAGGTTAATGAGAAGTATGGAGCAACAGGCCCTTCATTCCAGGATGTAGGAACAGATCTTGCAAGTGATTTTTATAAGAAGAATCCTTATTCCAGACAGACTGCACTCCTGGATCAGGCTGCAAGACTCAGAAGTTACCGTGATAACGGACAGAATATTATGATCCGTACAGGTAATACTTATGCAGCCGTTTACGCAAACTGCATTACCGATATGGATCTTAAGGGAAGTGAATACACCATAATTGATGAGTTTATTCCTTTCTATGAGCTGGCACTTCACGGATATGTGAACTACACCGGCGAGCCTGTTAATCTCTGCGGCTCCGAAACCGATGAGATCCTTGCATGTGCAGAGTATGGTGCGGGACTTAACTACACCATCATGGCAGACAGTGTGGAAAAACTTCAGAAAACTCTCTATCCTCAGTACTACGGAGCAGCTTTTGATTCCGTACATGACAGGATGGTTGAGACATATACAAGATACAATAATGAACTTGGTCATACATTCAATCAGCAGATGACCGGTCATGAGAATCTGAACCAGTATGTATCGGTTACCGTTTATGAAGACGGAACAAGGGTTTATGTCAATTACGGATACTCGGATTACACAGGAAACGGAGTTACCGTTCCTGCAAGAGATTACCTGGTTGTAAAATAAGGGCGATACGGAGAGCCTAAGATGAAGAAGAATTTAAACGGAAAAGTTAGCGGACTTGAAAAAAGAAGGGCGGTAGCAGGATACCTGTTCATCTCGCCATTTATCATCGGATTTTTACTCTTCATGGTAAAACCCTTTTTGCAGTCGCTGTATATGAGCTTCTGTGATGTTCAGGTCGGTGCGGGCAGTTTTAATCTTATCTATAACGGTCTGTACAATTATAATTATGCATTTAAAGTAGATCCGGAATATTCGAGACTCCTTATCGAAGGGTTTACTCAGATGATCATTTACTCATTTGCGATAATGGTCTTCTCATTCTTCGTAGCGCTTGTACTCAATCAGGAATTCCACGGAAGAGCTCTTGTAAGAGCAATATTCTTCCTTCCGGTTATCCTCTCGAGTGGTGTTATCCTCGGCCTTGAAACCGATAACTCGGTCATAGCTCAGATGCACGCTACCGTTGAAGATACGATGACCGGAGTAAGTGTTACCGCAGTTCTCGAGAACATCCTAAGAACCGCCGGAGTCGGAACAAGGGCATATGAGACAGTCTTCGAACTCATAGATAATATTTACGATATCGCACTTGCTTCAGGAATTCAGATTATCGTATTCCTCTCCGGACTTCAGACTATTCCCAAGAGCATGTATGAAGCTGCATCCATCGAAGGATGTACTGCATGGGAGAGTCTCTGGAAAGTAACATTCCCGATGGTAAGCTCCATCTTCCTTGTAAACTGGGTTTATACCATCGTAGATTATTGTATGAGATCGGATAATGAAGTAATGGAGAAGATTACCGACACTATGGTTGATCAGCTCAATTACGGTTTATCCTCTGCTATGGCTTGGGTTTATTTTGCACTGACCATTGTATTCCTTGCCATCAGTTCATTCATCATTTCCAGGAGGGTATATTATTATGAGTAATGCTGCGGTGATGAGTGCTCCTGCAGATATGGGCAAGGCTAAATCCAAAGACAAGCCTAAGATGTCGGCACTTAAGAAAAAGAAGATAGCGACTCAGATGGGAATAAGCTTTGTAAGGTTCATCCTTTTGTTCGGACTTTGCTTTCTTATCATCCAGCCTATCCTTAACAAGATTTCCATAAGCTTTATGACAGAAGGTGATCTTTATGACCCCGTTGTTATAAATATCCCTGCACATTTTACGACAGAGAACTATCAGCTTGCTGCCAAGATAATGAACTATAAGCTTGCGCTTAAGAATTCATTCATCACTTCCTTTACCATTGCGCTGCTTCAGGTTGTTGTATGCACGCTTGTAGGATATGGATTTGCAAGATATGATTTTCCTTTTAAGAAGTTCTGGTTCGGATGTGTTCTTCTAATGATCATCATCCCTCCCCAGGTTGTATCCACTTCGCTGTATCTTCACTTTAAGTTTTTCGATATCTTCGGATTGATAAAACTTATAACCGGTTCTGAGATCAACCTCAGAGGTTCGGCACTTCCTTACTATATGCTGAGTGCAGGATGTATGGGACTTAAGAATGGACTGTATATTTACCTTATAAGACAGTTCTTCAGAAATATTCCCAAGGAATTGGAAGAGGCAGCTTATGTTGATGGTTGCGGAACTCTTAAGACTTTCGTCATCATCATGCTTCCCGATGCCAAGCCTATCCTTACTTCATGCTTCCTGTTTGCATTTGTATGGCAGTGGACAGACGGATTCTATTCCAGAATGTTCCTCGGAAATATGAAACTTGTAAGTACTTCGATCTCAACCATCGTCGATTCACTTTCCGATTACATTATGAAGTCTCTCGGCTTACAAACAGGTACTGTATCCACGGCTTATGCAAACTGTATTCTTGCTACCGGTACTCTGATGATCATTATGCCTCTTATCATCCTTTATCTCTTCGCACAGAGAGGATTCGTAGAGTCACTTTCACAGACCGGAATCAAGATGTAAAATTGGACAATCCGCGGCAAAATGTGGTATACTTTTCCGTGGGTTTACAGCCCGATATATATCCGCAATAAAGCGGGAAATATATATTTTTTATCAGACCTTTAGAGGTCAAAAGGAGGATTATGAAGAGAAAGTTTTTGAACCAGATCATTGCTGTCGGCGCAACTGCTGCAATGGTCGCAGGAATGGCCGGATGTCAGAACGGCGGCGCTAACGTTGAGCCTCAGCCTACCGACACTCCCGCTACTCAGGCTCCCGATGAAAACGGCGGAGCTACCGATCCTGTTGAGCCCGTAAGTGAGTATGAAGTTCTTACTCATGCTGACGGATCAGCTATCGACCTTGGCGGTGTTGAGATCGATATCGTTAACTGGTGGTCAGGCGAACCCGGCGATCCCGTTAATGATTATGAGGAAGCTATGTGGGATTATCGTGAGTGGTGTGAGGAGACTTACAACTTCACCGTTAAGGAGACCACAGAGTATGCAGGCGGATCCCTTACCTGGAACGATTGCATCCAGCAGTTCTCAGATTACGTAACTTCAGGCGGAGATGATAACTACTACGTATTCACCGGACGTATGTGTGCAGCAGCTACCACCGCTGTAGCATCCGGACTTATGTATGATCTTTCTACCATCGAGTGCCTTGATTTCGATTCCAACCCCATCTTCACCAGAAACCAGGTAGATGAGTTCTTCAAGTCAGGCGACAGCATCTACACCATGTATGCAACCGGTAACGGATTTGCAGAGCCTCGTGAAGGAATCTTCTTCAATAAGAGAGTTCTTGAGGATGCAGGTGTTGATCCCGAGAGCATCTATGACATGCAGGCAAACGGAACCTGGACCTGGGATGCTTGGAAAGAGATCATGGAGAAGGTTCAGAGAGACCTTGACAATGATGGTACTCCCGATGTATTCGGATATACCTGTAACTATGATGATGCAGTTGAAGAGTTCGTACTTTCCAACGGCGCATCTTTCGTAAAGAACGAAGCATCAGGCCTCAGAGTTGCATTTGACGACGCTGATACTCAGGAAGCTCTTAACTTCTTCCAGGAGTGCTGCGCTAACTATGATGCACACCTTTACTATCCCGCTGATGCAGCTTGGGACTTCTACAAGACCGATTGGCTTACCGGAAACACCGCTTTCTATATCGGACAGGTATGGGAGAAGGATAACGTAAGAGGTATCGGCGATGACGGAAGATCTCTTGAGGATGAAGTAGGATTCGTTTCCTTCCCTGTAGGACCTTCTGCAGGAAGCAACTACACTTCTTATGCATCTGAGAACCTTTACTACATCCCCGGATGCTATGATGCAGATAAGGCATTTGCTTGCGCATTCGCTTATATGTGCTTCTATGGCGACACCCCCGGATACGAAGATTTCATTGAGAACCTCGACGGAATCAAAGCTGGCTACTATGCTAACTTCGATGACACCAGAGCAGTTGATGAGACCATCGACAGAATCATCAGAACTTCAGGCTATGAGCCCGCTGAGTCTGTTCCTCAGGTAGATATCGGACCTCAGTTCAGACATCATGTAGGTGTTAACGTTGCAGAAGGAACTATCAATGATATGTCCGCTGCAATTGAAGAAGCAGCTACTCAGTGGAACACCTTTGTTGATGAAGCTAATGCTAAATAATTAGTTTCTCCAAGGAACACAAATAATGCAGGGCGGCGTTTATGACGCCGCCCTGTTTTTAATAGTAGGGAGCAGAATATGGGTGAAGCTAAATTTCATCTCCCCGGTCTAAGAAATAATTATCCTTTAAATATGATGGTGATCAACCTGTTTGAAACCCATCCGGAATTATTCCGTGACGGCGTAAAAATAGCCAGTTGTTACGGAGAGTTTCCGACTTCTCTTTGGAACGGCGGAAGAGGATCATTGGATGATCAGTGTTCCGCAGATTATGTAGTTAATGTAATAAAGACCCTTAATTCACACGGTATTTCCGTGAGATTAACCTACACGAATATGACACTTACAGAGTACGAGTGTGAGGATCCCTATTGTAATTTCTGCCTTGATGAACTCGCCAAAGATGACAGAAATGCTGTGATCCTGTTTTCACCGATACTCGAGGAATATATCAGAAAGAAATACCCGAACCTTAAAATAGTCTCTTCCACCTGTAAGCGACTTACCGAGATCGACCGGGTAAACGAAGAATTGTCCAAGCCTTATGATCTGGTGGTTCTGGATTATGACTTCAACAATGATTATGAAAAGCTTGCTCAGATAAAAGATCACGACAGATGTGAGATACTTGTCAACGCAATATGTACTCCCAATTGTCCGAGACGTTCCGAGCATTATAAGAACATAGCTCAGAATCAGAGGATCAAACTTAAAAACAGAAAAATGCCTCCGGAGCATCAGATACCGCAGGCTCCCTGGAGCTGTGAATACTATAAGGACGGAAATTATTATAAGATCAAGGATTATAAAACCTTTGTTTCTCCGGAAGATATAGTCGGTAAATACAGTGAGGAACTTGGCTTTCACAATTTTAAGATAGAAGGAAGAACGGATAATTATTTTTCTCTTATAGAAACTTACAGTAATTATCTTATAAAACCCGAGCATCAGGGAACCTTCAGGCTTAAACTTTATACTGCACTTGTAGGAAATAAACTGATCATGGTTCAAAAACCCAAGCCTCAGTCATTTATACTTCCAACAAAGGAGTAAGAAGTGGAATATACAGACGATAAGATATACTGGCATTTACCCGGATTTTGCGTATTCAGGATCCTTAATCAGGTTGTCATGAATATCATGAAATCCCATCCGGATTATTTTAACGACGGATATACGATCGGTTCCTCATACGGAACATTTCCCGGTGCTATCTGGAACGGCGGAAGAGCCGTTGTGGGATCTGCCACGAAACAGCAGATCGAAGGCATACTGGGTATCTATGCTCAGAGAGATATTCCGGTGAGATTTACCTGGACCAATACTCTTATCGGAGAAAAAGAGTGCTATGACACATACTGCAATCTCATAATGAGACTTGCGGATAATGGTATTAATCAGGTGCTTGTAAACTCTCCCGCATTGGAGAAGTATATAAGAGAAAATTATCCTTCATATAAGATCATTTCATCTACGACCAAGAGAATAACCGATAAAAACAGGCTTCTTGAAGAGTTTGATAAGGATTATGCTCTTGTGGTTCTGGATTACGATCTTAATCATGATGAGGATGCACTTGACAGGATTGTGACTTCCGGTAATGCGGCAAGATGTGAGATTCTGGTAAACGAAGTGTGTTATCCGAACTGTCCCAAGCGTGCGGAGCATTATGCCCAGCAGTCCAAATGTCAGCTTGAGTTTGACAACGCCACGCCTTTTCCGTGTCCGAATATCAAAACACCGAGATCATTTTCGGAATGTATGGAAAGACCTGCTTTTATAAAGGATACGGATATTCATTCATATATTGAGAGGGGATTCAGACATTTTAAGATCGCAGGCAGAGGAATGCCCGAATCTTATACGATCGATTCTTACATTTATTTTCTTGTAAAACCCGAATACAGAAACCTGGTAAGAAATAAGATCGAAACATCTTTAAGAGATATAAAAAATCAGGCAGCTGCGGGGGCTGCAAAGAGGAGATTATGAGAAACAAAATGTTGGCTAAAAAGATCTGTGCCGCCGTGCTGGGTATAAGCATGGCTGCGGCAACGGTTTTGTCGGGATTTACCGGACCGGTAAATATTGTCAGGGCCGAGGGTGTGACCGATTATGAATCGGTCGGTGTATTAAAAGATGTGTATGCGGACAGATTTAAAATAGGCGTTGCCGTTCAGGCTATCAGCCACTGGGGAGATCAGTCTGCGGAGATCGGAAATGCGAGCAAAGAGCAGTTCATAGTAAGTCAGTTCAATTCCATGACTTTTGGAAATGAGTTCAAGCCTGCGTATAATTTTGACGCTGAGTCTGATTCTCTTTTCACCGTAAACAGAGCAGCGCAGGAGCTTCTTGACTGGGCCAAAGAAAACGGAGTTCCGGTAAGAGGTCATACACTTGTGTGGCACTCACAGGTTGATCCTTCAATCTTTGCCAAGGATTTTACCGCTACCGTTTCGGGAAAACCTACAAGAGATTACAATGCAACTCTTGATGAGGATTGTCTTGTAAGCAGAGATGAGCTTCTTGGAAGACTTGAGAAGTACATAAACGGAGTTATAGAGTACACCTATGCAAACGGATATGCCGATGTGATCTATGCGTGGGATGTAGTAAACGAAGCAGCTGACGAGAGTCAGGCTGACGGTATGAGAAAGAGCTACTGGTATAAGATAATCGGCCCCGATTTCCTGTACTATGCTTTCCTCTATGCAAGAGAAGCGGAGACCAAATATGCTGCTCAGTATGCAGATCTCTACGGTCTTGATCCCGAGGGTGATCTTTCTTCCATAACTCCCGATCTGTATTATAACGATTACAACGAGTGGTTCCCCAGAAAATGCGATGCTATCATTGCTTTCCTGACCGAAACTCAATTTAATGCCGGTCATACAATGGTTAACAGTGATGTCATCAATCCTGACGGAGACGGAACCATTTACGGAGACGGACTTATCGACGGAATAGGACTTCAGGGACATCTTACCGTATCCGATTCACTTTATCAGTATAAGGATGCCATTGAGAAGTATTCTGCAGCCATTAACAATCTTCAGGTAACCGAACTTGATGTAGGAAAGGCTGTAGCCGGGGAGGCCGGAGAGTTTAAGCAGGCTCAGTTCTATTATGATTATTTCAAGATGCTCTGCGAATGTCAGGATGCAGGGGCCAATATCAACTCCGTAACCCTGTGGGGACTTACCGATACCAGTTCATGGAGAAAAGAATCCGAACCCCTTCTTTTCTATCAGGATCTTACCGGAAAGCCTGCATATGAAGCAGTTATCATGGCAGGAAAAGGTGAGGAATTTACTCTTACCGACACTGCAGGAATGGGTAAAGCAGAGGATATGGTGATCGATTTTGAGCCTGTGATTGTTGACGGTACTTCAACCACTCAGGCTCCCGATAAGCTTGGCTTTGTAAGCCGCGGATCTGGTCATCAGGCAACAATAATGCTTAAGATCAAAGAGAATCATACAGAGGGTGCAAATCCCGGATTCTCACTTCAGGTAAGACGTTCTGAAGCTGATGCAACTTTAAGATATGACATTACCAGATTCATCGGACATACTATAAAGATCTCATATTATTACAAGTCCGCCGATACAAAACTCTTTATGGGTGTTGACGGATACGAAGACGGCGGAGTCAGAGAGTATGACATTGCCGGAGAAGACTGGCAGCTTATAGAAGCAACACTTAAACTTCCCGAAGATCTGGATACTGCAGCACTGTTCTTTGAAACTGACGGAAGCGGAGAATTCTTCATCGACGATTTTGGTATTGCACTTGCCGATGATGAGGACGTGGCTGACGGATTCGGAGACGGAAGCGCAGAAGATGCACAGGCAGAAGGAAACGGCGATGAGCAGGGAGAAGCTGCAGAGAGCGAAAGCAGCGGAAATCCCACGGCGGGAACCGTAGCTATAATAGTTCTTTCGTTATCCGCGCTTGCTCTTTCACGCAAGAACAAAGCAGATGAAGAGTCCAAGGATAAAGAGAAGGAAGATAAAAAGGATTCCAAGAAGTAAGCTGTGAAATTTGCCGGATCTTCCGGCAGGATAAACTATACCAACTACCTACCCCGGTCTATTGTTAAGACAAGCTTTCCAAAAGGCCGGGGTATTATTATGCCATTTGGACGATATCAAAGCATCGGAAGAGCATATGCAAGGAGCATCATGAGGGAGAAGCCTGCTGCGAATGCCAGGACTACTCTGTCGCTTACTTCTCCTTCTATCATTTCCGGAATCATAGATTCAACTATTGTATAGATCATGGCTCCTGCTGAGAGTGACATCACATAGGGTAAGATGGGTGGCAATAGTCCGGCGATGATCACCGTTACGATTCCGATGATGGGTTCAACTCCTCCGCTCATCATTCCATAGAAAAATGAGGTTCCTTTGCTGCGGCCTTCCTCCTTGACAGGAACTGAGAGAAATGCGGCTTCCGGAAAATTCTGAATAAGCATTCCCACAGTTACTGCGATCATCGAATAGCGGGAGATTATCCCATCTCCATATAAAAATCCGGCATATACGGCCCCGATTGCAATTCCTTCAGGTATGTGATGAATGATCATAGCAAGCATCATTTTAACCGGTTTGTCTGCTTCCGATTTCAGACCTTCCGTCTCTCCCGAAAATCCATGAGTATGAGGTACCAGATTGTCCAGACAAAATTGGAACATGATTCCTACCCAGAAACCGATAAAGACCGCAATAAAGGGTTTCCTTGATCCAAATGAAGGAAGTGAAAATGATGGTGTCATAAGACACCAGATTGATGCAGAGAACATGATACCTGCGGACAGGGCGATGAGACATTTTTTAAGTTTGTCGGGTGTATTAATACGGAAGAATACAAGAAGAGCTCCCAAAACCGTTCCGGCAAAGGGAAGAAGGAGCCAGAAAACATTATCGTTACCTGACCCGGTGATATCATACTTATCCATGAGGGCCTTGAGACCGATGAATATGAGTATGCTTCCGCCGGCTGCTACGGCACCGGATTTGTAAGCAGCACCGAAATAGCCCCCTATGAAAACTCCCAAAGCAGATATCACGTAGGTAATGATAGCTATGCATGTTACGGCAAAAAGAGTGTTGATAAGGGCTGATGTTGAAAAGACCCTGACAGGAACAGCTACAAATGTAACACCTACCGCCATGGCATCTATGCTGGTAGCGACGGCTGCACCGAGCATTACCTTAAATCCGAGATCCGGGGTAGCTTCTTCATCTTTATCATCAGATCCGAATGCTTCTCTGAGCATATTTATGCCAAGTATCGTAAGGATCAGAAAAGCTATCCAGGCGGCAAATCTGTCTATAAAAGAGGCAAATCCCGAACCGAGGAGGTACCCTAATAGAGGCATGATTCCCTGAAAGAGCCCAAACCAGATACCACATACGGATGCTTCTTTTATAGTAACTTTCTTCAGAGAAAGACCTTTGCAGACAGAAACTGCAAAGGCGTCCATAGCCAGTCCCACGGACAATAGAAGTATTTCGCCTAAACCCATATTTCACCTATGTTTTTAATCCAACTAAAAAAGTCCTGCCCGGGCAAGACTTTTAGTGATCCTAATATGATCCGCTTTCCAATAGTTCCTTGATCGTGTATTTGCTGAAAAATTCCTTGAGGGTTTTATCCAATTCAGTCCACATTGGCATAGTTCTGCACTCAGACTTCTGGGGACAATCGAAATTTTCCATGGTCACGCAGGATACTGTTACAAAATTATCCTCAGTTGCGTGGATAACATCCCAGGCAGTACATTCCTCCGGCTTCATATTAAGCTTGTAGCCGCCGCCTTTTCCGCGAACACCTTTTACAATTCCTGCCTGAACCAGATCCTTGATAATGGCTTCAAGATATTTTTTGGAGATTCCCTGCCTTTCGGCTACTTCGCCTAAGGGAATGAACTCATCAGAATCGTGTGACGCAATATCTATTATAACGCGAAGGGCATATCTTCCTTTGGTTGATATGAGCATGTGGGTCTCCTTGTTTATTGAAAATCTTAATTTATAATACAACTTGTTTTGTAGGTTTTCAAGGATGGAGACTATTTGAGAGCCGTTTTTGTAAAAGATGATATAATGTATTTATGAACTTTGAAGAAGCCAAAAGATATACTGAAAATACCGGTTCTGCAGGAATAATTCCCGGAACCGAGGTCATAAAAGAGCTCCTTGAAAGGCTCGGAAATCCTGAGAAAGATCTGAAAGTCATTCACGTTGCCGGAACAAACGGAAAAGGATCCATCTGCGCATATCTGGAATATGCTCTTTCGGAATGCGGGCTTATTGTGGGAAGATATGCTTCACCCTCCGTATTTGATTTCCTCGAGAGGATCAGGACAGGTCTCAGGAATATTACCGAAGAAGAATATGCCGAGGCTGTTACAGAAGTAAGGAAAGCTGCTAAAGATATGTCTGTCGCACCGACCGGTTTCGAGGCAGAGACTGCAGCAGCTTTTTGGTTCTTTAATCATAAAAAAACAGACGTTGTTATAGTTGAATGCGGTATGGGCGGACGGGACGATGCGACTAATGTATTCGATTCTCCGCTTGCAACGGTGTTTGCTTCAATAAGTATGGACCACATGAGATTTCTGGGAGATACTCCCGAGGAGATAGCGGTCAACAAGGCAGGTATCATGAAAAAGAATACACCTGCTATTATATCAAGAATGCCGCATGTGTACTGCGCAGGGAAGGATTATGATCCTGCCGGGATACTGGAGAGGGAAGCGGGGTTAAAAGTAGCCGTCTGTGTCAGAACGGAGGAGATCATTATTCCTGACGGATTTGATAATCCTCTTTCCGGATCCTATCAGGATGACAATTTGAACACCGCTCTTTGGACTCTTAAAACCCTGGAAGAAAAGCTTGCAAAAAGCTTTCCGGGTAAATCAATAACAAGTGATACATTCATGGCAGGAATCGCTAAAACACAGCATCCCGGCAGGTTTGAGAAGATTTCGAAATCACCTGTTATCATACGCGACGGCGCTCATAATCCGGGTGCTGCAAGGGCGTTAAGAGATGCTTTGTATTCAGATAAAACACTTCCTGAAAACAAAAAGATTCATTTAATAATGGGTGTTTTCAAAGACAAAGATTACAGGGAGATACTTAGGATAATGCTTCCCGGTGCTTTCAGTCTGACTGCTTTTGATCTTCCGGATCCTGTCAGGGGACTTCCCAAGGAGGAGCTGGTAAAAGTTGCCGGAGAGATATCGGAGGAGATCCAAAAAGAAGCACTCCCCGGTGAATCACAGATCATGCTTCGAACTTCCAAAGGCCTTAAAGAGGCACTTTCGGAGATTGAAAACTGCGGCCCCGAAGATGTGTATGTGGTTTTCGGTTCTTTATCTCTTATGCAACTGTTTAAGGAAATCTGAGCGTTTATTGAACGGATAAATACATATCCTACTTAAATTCTCCTTAACGCATATTTTTGTAGTTTGCATATTTGTTTCGTGATAGAATTTTATTTAATACTGCAGGTTTTGGCGTATAACGAGGGATTTATGGTTCTATTCCTTACGAGTTTATTTCTGGAATACAGACCGGATGATGACACCGGACCGGTACATCTCATAGATGATTACGATTTTGTTGAGAATCTTGGGAAGTACTGGCGGGAGAATTCGTCTGTTTTGATAGTTACTTCCGACCCGGAAGCTGTCAACCTTAATAAAATAGTAGAGAAAAGACTGGATGTGGCCTTTAATCTGGCCGGACTGAGCGTATCAGTCGTTAAAACTCTCGATAACAGCAATATGGACAAAGCTTTTGAGCTTGTCCGTAATTCGGATGTCGTTATATTGGGCGGAGGTGACGGAAATCTCCAGAACGACTTTTTTAAGAAGATAATGCTCAAAAATCTGCTTACAGGGTTTCCCGGCATCATTATTTCCATGGGCTGCGGAAGCACAAACTGTGCTGAAAATGCGTATCTGGTCCCCGAATATGAGGGACAGGTCAAGACTCTGGATTACCGGAAGTTCACAGATGGTCTCGGACTTACGGATATATCGATTATTCCTCATTTTTCAACCCTGAAGACCTTTGTAATCGAGGGGAAGAACCTTATAGATGAGGTGGTTTTCCCTGACAGCGTCGGAAGATGTTTTTATCTGATAGATGACGGCAGTTATTTCTTGATTGACGGAGATGTCATAACATTTCACGGAGTCGGAAAAGCCCTTGAAAACGGCACTATACGCACAATTGATACTGCTGTCAGTGAAAATGACTGGCATGCCGTTATGACACAGGGATTTGTTTCTGTTTTTGAGATTGATTTAAAGACTTTTGAGATCATACCTAGGTTTTCGAGCGATTTCCTAAATAAATATGACGTCAGCGTCACAAAGGCAAAAAACCTCGAAAAATTCCTCTCCGACTTCAATAATAAGATAGTTGTAGACAGCGAAAGGCAATCTGTACTTGATCAGTTCAGACCCGAGATCGTAAATGAGGAGATAGAAAGCCTTGGCAATTTCTGCCGCACGGTTCATTCCGAAAGAGACGGTTACAGAAGGGCCCTCGATATCAGGATCAAGCATCTGAAGGACGATAATACCAAGGATATCTGTATTATTCAGGATATTACCGAGATGCTCGACCGTGACTGGATGACGGATATCCTCTCCAGAACCGGATTTTTGAGAGATGCGGACAGATTTTTGAAGAGAGTGGATCTTTCGACCGGTTACTCACTTATTTATACAAATATCCGTGGTTTTAAAACCATTAACGAGCTGTTCGGTGAAGACAGCGGCGACAGTGTGATCTTCATGGTAAGGGATAAGATCAAAGAGCTCCTTGAGCCCCTTGTCATCGGAAGACTCGACAGCGACCATTTTGTTGCGATAGTAAGAAATGAATTTATTAAAAATAACCGCATGCGTAAGCTGAACCAGATGACCTTCCGCACGGAATATAAAATGTTTGATTTTTCCGTGACGTGCGGTATATATCATATTACCGATTTAGGGATCTCCGTTGGTCTTATGATCGACAGGGCAAAGCTTGCCGAGGCCAGCATTTCGGAATCGGATGCCGTTTTGTACGGGGAATATACTGATAAGATGCGCAAGGATTATGTTAACCATATGATCCTTGTATCTGATCTAGGTGATGCGCTCAGGCATAATGAGATTATGTCTTATTATCAGCCCATCGTTGATACCTATACCCGTAAGATTGTATCCGCCGAATCGCTGATCAGATGGAAGCATCATGATATGGGAATGGTTTCCCCGAATCTCTTTATCCCCGCGCTCGAGCAGTCTGGCAAGGTTTCGAGAGTCGATCTGTACATGGCAGAGACTGTATTTGGGCTCCTTTTACGGAACGCAAGGGAAGGATTGCCGATAATCCCCATTTCCATAAACCTTTCCCGAATCGATTTCTACGATCCGTCGCTTCTTGAGAGGATTAAGGAGATACTTGAAGAGAAAGATTTCCCCGAAGGCGCGGCTAAGATAGAGATCACCGAGTCCGCATATGCAAATATGGAGAAGAATGCCCTTGATTTCCTAAGGGCCATGAAGGAAAAGAATGTCAGGATCCTTCTCGATGATTATGGCAGCGGTATGAGCTCACTTTCGACACTTGAGAGCTATGAGTTCGATACGATCAAGCTGGATATCGGATTTATCCGTAAAATAGACCAGAGCCCCAAGGCAGAAACAATTATCAGATCCACCATCAGCATGGCTCATGCATTCGGTGCGGATGTCATTGCCGAGGGCGTAGAAACAGAGAAACAACTTGCATTCCTTTCTGATGCGGGATGCGATATGATCCAGGGGTACTATTTTTACAGACCCATGTCGGAAGAGGATTTCGTCAAGATCATGGATAATCCCAGTAAGACGGACATGCGCCTGACCTGGAGAAAGGACTGACCATTAACAGGATAATCGAAATAATGGCTCCCTGCCATTTCGGCATGGAGTCGGTACTGAAAAGAGAAATAACAGACCTCGGATATGAAGTTACAAATGTATCCGACGGAAGAGTGACCTTTGAAGGCGATGCCGAGGCGGTTGCCAGGGTCAACATAGGATCAAGAACTGCAGAAAGGCTGCTTATCAAGGCAGCCTCTTTTAAGGCATGTACCTGGGACGAACTCTTTGAAGGCGTAAAGGCGGTAAAATGGGAGGAATTCATCCCCGGGGATGGTAAGTTCTGGGTTGCCAAGGCATCAAGCGTTAAATCACAGCTCTTCAGCCCTTCGGACATCCAGTCCATAGTCAAAAAGGCCATGGTTGAGGAGCTTAAAGAGGTTTATCACACCGATTGGTTTTCCGAAGACGGGGATTCTTTTCCCTTCAGGGTATTTATCATGAAGGATGAAGTGACGATAGGCCTTGATACCACGGGTGATTCGCTTCATAAGAGAGGATACAGAAAGCTCACAGCCAAGGCTCCCATTGCGGAAAATCTGGCAGCGGGCCCTATATCCCTTACACCCTGGAGAGCGGACAGAATCTTAGTCGATCCTTTTTGCGGAAGCGGAACCATACCAATTGAAGCGGCAATGATAGCCGCAAATATGGCTCCCGGCATGAACAGATTCTTCAATGCCTGTTCGTGGGAGCATCTTGTCCCTAAGAAGGTTTGGAACGATGCCTATGAAGAGGCGAGGGACCTGGTTAAGATCGTGACGGATACCGATATTCAGGGATATGATATCGATGAGGAAATGGTAAGCATCGCCAGAAAAAATGCAAAGGATGCCGGCGTCGATTCGATGATCCACTTCCAGGCAAGGGATGTTGCTGCTCTTTCCCATCCTAAAAAGTACGGATTTATCATAACCAACCCTCCTTACGGTGAGAGACTCATGGATAAGGAAGCGGTTTCGGATATTTACAGAACCCTCGGCGAAAGATATAAGGCTTTGGACAGCTGGAGCATGTATATCATAAGCTCATATGAAAGGGTTCAGAACGATGTCGGCAAAAAAGCCGATAAGAACCGCAAGATCTACAACGGAATGATGAAGACATATTATTACGAATTCAGGGGGCCCAAACCTCCTTCAAGGAAGAAATAAATGCCTGCTTCAGCTAAGCGTATTCCGCTTGTAAAATACGCAGATCCACAACTTGATGACAAAACTCCGCAGATTCCCGGAAGAGCGTATACATGCTTTTTCTGGGTACTGCTTTTTGCGCTCTGTATGGGAGTTTGCGTATATTATTCGATGACCAAGCCCATCGTCATAACTAGTGCCAATGTAAGCGATGCAGAGCTTTTTGACTTAAGCAGAACCGTTCCTTTGTCACTTGCCGGAAATCCTTCCGCGGGATGCATTGAGTTTACGGTTCCCACCGGGGTTCAGGCATCCGATATAGTTACCGAAAATCTATACAATGAGAGGAAATTCCTGGTATATATCAATACCGACTCGGATTCCTATTACGGATCCATGACTGATTCGGGTGTGACGGTTGATGCCGGGAGGATAAGCGGGGATTCGGCACTTGTCAGGGGTGCTTCCGTAGTGTATGACAAATCTGGTGCCCTGCTTATTTTTGAAATGAACCGCATTAGCGAGTATTCACTTACCATGAACGAAAATGTCGTGACCATGGAAGCGGTTGATCCCCGCAGTTTGTATAATTATGTTGTTGTACTCGATCCGGGGGATAAGAGTGAGGCAGCAGGCGTATGTGCTGATGTTGCAGACCGTAGTGCACAGCTGTTGTATCAGGAAGGCATCAGGGTGTATCTGACGGATACTTCACCTGAATCGGAGACTGCCGTAACCCCGGCGCAGCTTATGGAAGAAACCGGTGCGGATATCTATATAGGACTTGATGTGGCTCATGACGGGCCTGCGTATCACGGTATCAGAACCTATTACGATCCACTGTATTATATTCCCGGTTTCGGCAGTATAGAGCTAAGTGAAAGCTGTCTTAAAAATACCGCAATCTCGGTTTCAAACAGAGCACTCGGCATAAGCGAGGCACCGCAGGGAAATGTTTTATATGAGATAAATGCTCCGGCTACACTCCTGATCATCGGTAATGCCGACAATCAGGATGAGTATGCGCTTCTTACGGAGGATTCATACAGAGAAAGGCTGGCAAACGGTATATACGAAACCGTTAAAGAATCTGCCGGCATGATGGGAGATGTATAAATGAAAAGACTTGTTTTTGCAACCGGTAACATGGGAAAGATGCGTGAGATCCGCGAGATCATGGACGGATCGGGTTATGAGATCCTTTCCATGAAGGAAGCGGGAGTGGACCCGGATATCACAGAGGACGGAACCACCTTTGAGGAAAATGCCCTGATCAAGGCAAGAGCCGTACACGAGCTTCTTCCCGATTCCATTGTTCTTGCCGATGATTCCGGTCTTGTGGTTGATGCCCTTAACGGAGAGCCCGGCATTTATTCTGCCAGATACCTCGGCGAGGATACCCCCTATACCGTTAAGAATAATGAGATCATCAGACGTCTTGAGGGAGTTCCCGATGAAAAGAGAACAGCAAGATTCGTCTGCGCGATAGCAGCGGTACTTCCCGACGGAAGCGAGAAGGTTGTAAGAGAGACTGTTGAAGGGCGCATCGGATATGAGGAAAAAGGAGAGCACGGATTCGGATACGATCCCATTTTCTATTGCCCCGAGATAGGGTGCACCACCGGTGAGATTCCCGAGCTTGAAAAGAATAAGATCTCTCACAGGGGCAAGGCCCTCAGAAAGATGAGAACGGAGCTGTTTGATTGAATAAAGCAATTGTTGTGAGTGATACTCACGGAAATAACGAAAATCTGCATAAAGTACTTAAAATGCATCCCGATGCTTCATGTCTTATCCATTGCGGTGATGTCGAAGGCGGCGAAGACGATATCAGATGCAGGGTACGGATCCCCGTATATCTCGTTGCCGGAAACTGCGACTATTTCGGAGGTCTTCCCAGGGAACTTGAAGAGACTGTATTCGGACACAAGATCTTCATCACACACGGTCATCTCTACAGTGTGAGCGTATCTACGGAAGTTCTCAGACAGGAGGCCGAAAGCCGTGGATGCGATATTGCTTTTTTCGGCCATACCCACAGACCTACCGTAAGTTACGGCAAGGATTGCACTGTTGTTAATCCCGGGTCGCTGTCCTATCCCAGACAGGAGGGCAGGAAGCCCAGTTATCTCATCTGGGAGCAGGATGACAAGGGACAGGACCATTTTACGGTAGCTTACCTTGATGACGGGATGATGTGACAGAGGGTCAGACCCCTTGTCACATCGTCAAATAATTGATAATATTGTAAAAGTTTCGGGGTGTGGCTCAGTTTGGCTAGAGTACCTGGTTTGGGACCAGGGGGTCGCAGGTTCGAATCCTGTCACCCCGACTCTATTTTATAGGCTCAGAATGCTGGTGAATACTGCATTCTGAGCTTTTTTGCTGTTCGAAAAGACCGGGTCTTTTCGTGTCTTTCCCGTGTCTTTCGGGAGTTGCGGTTTATTTCGCAAATTTAAAAATTGATAGTTTTTGCGAAAGGTCATTTCTTTTGTAGCCAGAAAATGAAATAACCAAGAGATTGCAGGTATAATGGATATACTGTATAATGTATATACATTCGAGGAGGTAATTTCATGGAACAGGTAGCAATAAGGTCTTGGGGGAATAGCCAGGGAATACGCATCCCTAAGGATATTTTGGATAAAATGCAGTTAAAGGTTTCTGATGTATTGGATATAGAAATAGAAAACGACAGTATAGTGCTTAGAAAGCAGTTTGTTCATAAATCTTTTGAAGAAAGGCTGGCAGAGTATAACGGCGAAATATCTGTTTGCGATTTTGATTGGGGCGAGCCGGCAGGGAGAGAGATTTTATGAACGGGTTTTATCAGGGCGATATTATAAAGATATCAGGCTTTAAAAAACAGCTTTTTGTTATAGTCAGTAAAAATGCCTTTATAAAGGCCACCGGTATATTTCATGTGTGCCCGATACTCCCCGGAGTTCAGGCGGGTCCTATACATATTCAGATATGTGGGAAGAAGGGCGAATCGGGAACAGTGATCTGTGAACAGATAAAAGCTATTGACCCTAAAGCAAGGGGATGCAATAGGGTGGATCTTCTTGCATATGAGGATATTATGAATGTATCCGATGTGATCCAAGGTATTTTTGAGTACGATTGATAGCTTTTTTATACATAAAAATAGTGTCTTTGGCGTGTCTTTTTTCGTAGAGTCTCTTCCAAAGCGCTGATTTTACTGAGTTTCTGAGAACCAACATTGGTTCGAATCCTGTCACCCCGATATTTAGAGCCCCTACGCAAGGAGGTGTTCCTCCGCGCGTTTAGGGGCTCTTATTATCGGGGTGACCCTCACCCCGATGGCCGGTTCTTTTAATCGGGGTGACATCACCCACGCCCAGCACTTTTATCGATTTGTAAGGAATCGGGGAGACGTAAGAATAAAGAGAAAACCTAAAGCACAACAGTTATTGATTAAGCCTGCATCGAAGCATGACCGATCATTCCCCCGTTTGTCAAAAATGGGGGATATTTTATTATGCTATAATGGTTTGTGCGAGGTATATATTATGGGATCTGATTATGCAATATTGTATTTGGAAGTTAATATAGTATCCTTGGTGCTGATCGGCATTATCCTGAAAAAGACAACGGGATTGTCCAAGATGGTGGCACAGAGGAATTTTGCCATGTCCATTATTGCGGAGATGGTATTTTTTGCCTCGGACACTTTTTTTGTTATGATCAATGAAGGAGCACTTCCTCTTGGGGATTTTAACGGCATCGCAAAGCTGATATGCAAGGAGACCTATTTCTTTGCAACAGCGGTGATGTGTTATTTCTGGTTTATCTATTTTGAATTCTTAAGGGGTACCGAATTCGTCAAGGAAAAGAGTATGATCATGAATGCTTCGTTTATCATGTGGGTAATGGGCATACTCCTTGTCATAAATCTCTTTAACGGTTTTCTTTTTGCAGTGGAACCTGACGGAACTTATCACAGAGGTCCCGGCTTTATCCTGACTTTTATCATTCCGTACACATATGTGTTCGTTGCATTTCTTCGTGCACATCATCAGCTTATTGATAAGTCGTTTATGGGAGACAGGCATTCACTCCGCCTGATCACGCTTTTCCCGATTGCTCCGGGTATTGCCGGAGTATTTCAGTTTTTTTCCCGAGAATGCCTTTTGCGTGCGGAGTCATGGCTCTTACTACGTTGATCCTTTATCTGAGCTGGATTGACCAGCTTATTTCACTTGATCCTTTGACAGGACTGAATAACCGCAAACAGCTCAGCTTTTATTATGATCATTGGGTAAAGAATCATAATGACGGCGAAAGGATGTATGTACTTATGATCGATGCGAATAAATTCAAATCTATCAATGATACATACGGTCATATCATGGGAGATAATGCTCTCAAGAATATCGCGGAATCACTTAAGCTGGGATGCAGGATCCTGCCGAAAAGAGCCAATATCGCAAGATACGGCGGTGATGAATTCGCAGTTCTTTTTGAATCAAATACCGAGGAAAATGCCAAGCTGCTTAAGAGCAGTATCAGTGATAATCTGCGTGTAATAAACGAGCGTACAAAACTCCCGTTTGATCTGAGCGTAAGTATCGGATATACGTCTACAGACGGGGACGATACTCTCAAAGAATTGATAGATAAGGCAGACGAAGCCATGTACGAAGCAAAGAAGGCATCAAAGTAAAAA
>JAGPFR010000001.1 GCA_018056425.1 Lachnospiraceae bacterium | reverse complement strand
CATAGATGGGGAACTTAACGGGATAATCTCCGCCTTCGACTATGATCTGTGCGCCCTTCTTTTCATCGGAATTGATGATGATGGGACCCTGGAGGTTAACGGTCATCTTGGTCAGATCGGTGGGAATGGTTACTGTAACCAGTACCACGATGTTCTCATCGCTGATATTTCCGAGGGATGAAAGGAATTCCTCGCTGACCTGGGGATTGTAATCTTCGCAAACCATAAGAGGATTCATTACGGGCATTGCGAAAGCAGGCTCTTCTATGGACTGAAAATATCTGATTCCCGCATCCTTGCCCTTCTCCTCATCGTGGATAAGGGTAAAGTGCTTGAGTTCCGGAAAACCTATGATTCCGTCCTCAAAGGTAAGGATTTTGTCGTCACTGATCTCTACATCTCCGAATATCTTGGTTTTGATAAACATATGGTCTCCTTTCCTTACAGATAATTAAGCAGTGTGTTCTGCATTATCTTGCTTGTTGCCATAAGAGCTGCTTCGTAGGTTACGCTTGCGCTCTCTAAGCTGATGGCCACCTCTGTAATGTCGATATCCTCATTCTGGCTCTGAAGGGTCTCGAATGTGGTCTTCTGATTCTGAAGTCTGGACTCTATAAGTGCGAGCTTGGAGGATCTGGTACCGTTATTGGTGATCGCAAGGCTGGTATCGTTGAGATATCCCTGCATTGCGGTTATTCCCTGCTCAAAACGCTTCTGAGAGATGTCCTTCTGATAGGTAAATGCCTTATTCGCGGCATCAAGCTGATTCTGAAGGGTAGTAAGTTCTGCGGCATTGGTGGTGGTTGAGATCTTCTTCTCGATATCCGCGATCGTGGTCTCGAGGTCAACAACCGCCTGCATTGAATTTACAAGGTCATCGATCTCTCTGCCGATTCCGAGTTTGAAGCACTCGTCCGCGGTGGAATTGACTCTGATGGTGGTGTTGAAGCCTACATCGTACTCTATGGACTGTCTCTCAAGAGTAGTATCAAGGTAACTTTCATTATACCTTATTAATGACGTATCATCCACAGTTAATGTGCTTCCGGATTTCTCTGCTTCCATGGATGCACTTCTGAAGAAATGCTGAGGACGAAGATCTTCTGCCTTGAATTCGGTCTTCTGATATGTGATGAGGATCTGTGATTCGTCCTTTTCTCCTGTAGTGGGATCATCCTTGGTTGCCATGAGTTTGTCATAAATATCTTTTCCGATAAGGATCTCGCCGGTGTCGGGAACATATATAACATCGCCATCACCGAGTGATGAATAAGGATCGGGAACGTCACTTGATTTGATCTGGGTCATTCCGCTGATTGTCTGAAGAGCTCCGGTCGTATCATAATACTGGATCAGCGGCTCTCCGATCGGCTGTAAAGCTCCGGTACCGTCATCATATTCGAGCATATCGTTTCGATATTCGCCCTTCTCATCGAGATCATCGTAAGAAAGTCTGAATCTGTAGCAGGTGCTCTCGGTCACCTGCTGTTCAACGATTCCGTTATGAGTTGGATCGTTGAAGTTCGCTGCGGTCCAGGTAGCGATATTGCCCTGCTTTACATGAGTAACCGTGTCTATTGCGGTGCGGTTCACCTGCTCGGTCATCTGATATCTCATGTATGTCTGCTTCTGAAAAGAAAGAGAAGTATCGGTTCTGTAACCGGTAAAAACGTATCTTCCCGCATAATCCGCATCACCGGTCTTATAGATCTCGCTTGAAAATGCCTTGAGCTCTTCAAGGATGGTATTTCTGTCGGAACTGGTAAGATCACCGTTAGCACCCTTGGTGCAGTCCTTCTGACAGGAAGTGATAATGGAAGAAAGTGAAGAAAGAGCATCTTCTGTAACCTTAAGCCAGCTGGTGGCATCGGGGATGTTCTTGGAATAGTACTGGGTTACTTCCGTTACGTTTGAACGCAGGCGAAGAGCCCTGATAGCGATAACAGGGTCGTCGGATGGTCTTATGATCTTTTTTTCGGAAGAAAGCTGACTTGTGAGTTTGTCTTCGAGAACCTTATTGGTATTGATATTTGAGAGGTTGTTCCTCTGCATTATCTTATTGGTAATACGCATATCTGCCTCCTGCGGATCATCCGCTTTTGGTCAGACATCCTTGTCGGTCTGTAATGAGGGTTCCTTCCCTGCATTATGGTTCTATTATACTCCCGTCTCGAGGATCAGTCTTCTGTATATCTCCTGGAAAACGGAAATCATCTTTGAAGAGAGATTGTAAGCATTCTGGAACTTGACCAGATTTACGGCTTCTTCGTCTTCGTCGACACCGGATACTGTAAGTCTGGTATTTCCGATGGACTTCTGAACCGCTTCGTAACTTTCAACTCCGGTATTCGCAGCAGATGCATTGAGAGCTACATCGGAGAGAACTCCCTCAAGATATCCCGATGCCGTTCCGCCTCTGAACGAGAGAGGATCCTTTTCATTGGTCATATCCTGAAGTCTTTCGAGAAGGTCATTCTGCTCGACGCCGTCCCCTGACTTAAACTTGCTGGTCATTAGAGTCGGGTCATTGACCATTGCGGTCAAAATGCTGAAATTCTCTGCAGTAAGTTTATAGTAGGAATCGTCGGTAACATCTACGGTTATATCGACTCCGTATGTTGACTGCTTGGTAGCGTCTTCTTTTGAATTATATGCTCTGAGGAGTGTATCTGCTCTCCATTTATCGGCTGTATCCTGATTGGGAAAGAAATACTGCTGGTCATCAATGGGCTTATTTCCGGTAAACATTATCATTCCGGTATTATCGTTACCCTCTTTGAGGATATCGTTGAACTTCTGTGCGAAGGTTCTGACCCATTCATTAAGCTGAGCCATATAATAGGGGATTCCTTCATATCCGATGTCATCACCTATCTTGGCGGGCTTTCCGACACGGTCGTTGGTAACGTGTCTGGGATTAAGCTCCTGCTCGTTACTGAGAACAAAGGTGTATTTATAGGTAGCCTGTCCGGATCCGTCTATATTTACATTATATGACCAGGAATCATAGTAGAATTCGGTATTTCCGAGATTGATGATACCTCCCTGGTCGGAGAGATTGCTCTTATTGAGATCCTTGAGGAAATCGGCAGTCACCTCTACCGTTACGGTATCATGAGGATTGCCTTCCGGATCAGTATATCCGTTTACGGTGGCATCAGTTACGGTTCCGTTAAAGAATTCGCTGTTATTTCCGTCTCTCAGCTCGACAAGGCCTCTTAATTCTCCGCCGAGTCTTGCATTGGAGAGCTTGAATTTCTCACCGTTTTCCCAATATACATCGTACAATCCGTTGATATCGGTCTGGTTTACTTTCTCATAATCCGCACGTGCCACACATGTAAGTTCGTTATGCTCCTTGGCATCTACGAGTGCCTGGCCGCCTGCGATCTTAACTATGTATCTGTAAGCTCCGGTCTCTCTTGTGGGATCGTTTTTGTCGTAAACGGGAAGTTCCTCGGTTTCGACATCGACTATCTCGGATAATCTGTCGATAAGAAGGTCTCTTCTGTCCCTGAGCTCGTTTGCTTTCTGTCCGCCCATCTCGATGGTGGTGATCTGCTCGTTAAGAGTAGCGATCTCTGCAGAGATGGAGTTGATATCGTCTATCTTGATCTTGATCTCGGAGTTAACATCCTTCTGAACATTCTGAAGGTTTCCGACGATCTGGTTGAAGTAGTCGGTAAGCTGTCCGGCATATCCTACGAACTGGCTCTTGGCGCTTGAAGATCCGGGATCTTTCATGATCTCTTCAAGAGCTGTGATCATGAGCTTATCGTAAATGGATGAGAAACCGCCGTTGGTTCCGCTGTCATAGAAGTAATCTTCGAGCTCTCTCATGTAGTAGCTCTTCATGTTATATTCGCCGAGCTTGGAATTGTTGTTCCAGTACTTCTGATCGTAGAATCCGTCTCTGATGCGCTCAACGGAAAGGGTATCAACGCCCGCACCGGCACAGCCGTATCTCTGGAAGGTACGGATGGGATAAGCAGCCTGGGTATCAACCTGCTGTCTTGAATATCCTTCGGTCTGGACGTTGGAAATGTTATTTGCGGTTGTATTGAGGTTTGCGTTAGACGCCAGCAAGCCCGAATATGCGATATTTAATCCGAAAAATTGTGAACTCATGTGTAATTCCTCTTAAATAGTCGCGGCAACGAATATTCTCGTCATGCCTCCGCATATTATATCGGTAAATTTAGGGGGAGACTTAAGTCTCCCCCTGCAAAATCACTACATATTTCAATATTTTCAGAACAAACTGGTTATCAAATGTTCCATCATTTCGTCGACTACATTTATGAATCTGGACGATGCATTGTAGGCACTCTGGAACTTGATCATATTGCTGAGCTCTTCGTCCGAAGAAACGGCTTCAACCTGATCTTTGGCGCTTTCTGCCGCAGCAACGGTCTTGGCCTGATTCTCGTATATGCTGTTATACATATATCCGGAATTGGATACCTGGGAAACAAGGTCGCTGTAGTATTCGTTGAGACTAACCTTCTTGATGACCGTAGGGTTCAGGGTATAGATCTCATCGGTGAATACTCTCTTCAAAGCCTCCATGGTCGCAATGTCCTCGGAACCGTCCTCAAGTCTGAATCCCATAAGTGAAGGAGTCTGCTGAAGTGTCTGGTTTATGCAGGTATTTGCTACCGAATAAAGGCTGTACTTAAGATCGGCAAGCTTATTCTGGTCGATAACATTGCCGTCATTGTCTACAACCTGACCTCTGCTGTTGAACTTGGGCAGTTCTTCCTCGTTGAATACCCAGAAGTTACCAAGTGCAGCGCCGAGATCATACCGGGTATAGCCGTCCGTTGTGGATTTCTGGAAAAGCTGGAGGGGAGCACCGTTCGCATCCTCCATATAGTTGAATCCGTCATCTGCATCTTCGTGGATCTTGTATTCTTTGCCGTCATACCATTTGGCATCCTGAGCCTTGATCGCGTTATAGATCGCAAGATCGGTTGCATCGGTTGAAGTTGCGGATACGGTTTTTACGCCTGCTGCATTTTCAAGGACACCGTTTACGGCAGTGATGACATTGTGGATAAGTTGGTCAAATTCAGCCTCGATGTTCATAAGGACGGAATCCTTAACATCGTCATAAAATCTGATATCGGTGTAATCCGCTCTTCTGTCGCCTCTTGCATAAAGAAGGCTTCTGAGCTTTCCTACATCGGTATTTGCTTCCGATGAAATGGGTCTGTCGGTATCAAATACATGAGCTGCCTCAATATTATAGATGCGGTCACCCTTTTTTCCGTCAGTTGTGAAGATCGTGTTGTCAACCGCTTTGGGGTCTCCGCCGGGAACTACCGAATAATTGGAGTTCTGAGGCCAGTAGGGTGTGTAGAATCCGGTCTGTGAGTCGATATCGATCCAGATTTCATAGCAAAGGGAGCCTTTTACGAAGTCCTCGCCTTCGATCTGAACGGATACGGAGCCGTACTGGTCTTCGGTATAATTTATATTACAAAGAGCAGAAAGCTTATCGAGGATCAGGTTTCTCTGATCTCGGAAGTCGTTTGCTTTCTCCTCGCCAAGTTCTATTTTCTGAATGGTAGAGTTAAGCTCCAGGATCTTCTTACCATAATCATTAATGGTCTTAACATCCTGAAGTACCTGGAAATTGATATTGTCCTGGTATCCCGCAAGATCGTTGTATACGGAGCGGGCTCTCTCAAGAAACTCAGCGGCTTCACTTACAAGCGCGCCCTGAGTTACGGAATTGCAGGGATCCTTTGTCAGCTCCTGAACCGCAGTCCACAGATCCGACATGGATTTCTGAAAAGAAGCACCATTAAGCTCACCGAGAAGATCCTCGACTTCATTTAAGGTATTCTTGGAAACCTCATAGAAATCCTGTCTTCCGAGCTCGGTGCGGTATGTTTTATCAAGGAAATAATCCCTGACCTGTTTTGCATTAGAATAATAAACTCCAAGTCCGGCCTGCTGATAGGAAATCGCACTGCCTGTCTTGGAGAGTGTTATATATCTTCTGTCGTCTAATTCTACCTGCTGTCTGGTATATCCTTCAGTATCAGCGTTGGTGATGTTGTGCGCAACGGTGTTTAACGCGTTGGTGCTGGCCTGAAGTCCCGTGACACCCAGGGAAAGGTCACTCCACAGGGACATAAACTTTTCTCCTATTGTTTAGTGTCAAAGGTACCTCTGGTTACCCCCAAAGTTCCTCCGGTGTAATTTGCTCTCGAATAATTTGCCGTTTCAGGAGCGGCTTTAAGTGAATTAAGAAGATTAAGTTCAAAATCCACCATTTCAAGTGAGCTCTTAAGGAGTTCGCTGTTCTGATCGTTTACCCTGGCAAGTTCGTGCACTACCGCAGTAAGCCTGTCGTAAACTTCAGCAAGCTTTTTTTGCTCTGCGGGGGATTTATCGAGTAAGCCGATAAGAGTCCGCAGCTTCAGTTCATTAACATCCCTGTTAATTACATTCGCTATGTCGGCAGTAACCTTGGACCTCGCAGAGTCGAGGTTCTGCAGCCTGTCGGCATGCGATTGTTCATCTTCCGTGATCTTGCCCAAAGCATCGAGGTCTCCGGCCACAATGACCGGGGTTTTTGAGCGAGCCAGTCCGAGAACGATCTCATATTCATCGCATTCTTCCGAAAGTACGGTTATAAGATTCTCTACAAGACTAGCCACGCTTTACCCCAATTCCTGGAATTTCTGAAGAAGTTTGTCAGCAAAGCTTTCTGCGCTGACGTTGTAAGTACCTGACGCAAGTTTGGTCTTCATCGAATCAACAACTTCGGGTCTTACGTCGGGAGTAGCTGCAAGAGCATCCTTCGCAGTCTTCATGTCTTTGCCGATACTGCTGATGGATACCTTATCGGTAGTTGCGGCCGTGCCCTTAACCTTCTGTGTATTCGAGACCCTCTGTGTCTGATACAGGCTCTGGATCTGAGAATAACTCTCTATACGCATTCGGTTTTTGCCTCCTTTTTAACGTATTGCAAAGCATATTCCATGCCTTACATCTACTTTATCGGAGTGAGGCATTGAAAACTTTACACTTTTTTCGTAAAAAAAGCCCATTTTTGCGGGAAAAACTCAAAAATGGGCTATAACGTTTATTATATTTTGCTGTTTTTCACGAATCCGTAAAGGAAATCACAGGTTATTTGGCAAAATACTTCTCTACGAGGAAGTCGGCAACCTGCTCCTCAAAATAGTAAACTCTGTACTCCGACTCGGAAGCTCCGGCAAAGAACTCCTCATCGCTTAATCCTGAATCTGCCTTAAGACCGTTTAACCACTCGTTAAACTCCTCATCGGTGGGGAAAAGGTTATTTTCCGAAGCGATAAGGTAAAGTGCCGCATCATAGAACATCTGGTTATGCGCATAATCCTCAACGAAAGCATCAAGGCTCTGTCCGTAATATCCGGCATAGGTCTCGGCATCGACTCCGTAGCTGGTTGCTATCGAGGAGATCGCTCTCATGATCTGGGTATTATATGCATCTACAAGTTCCTGAGGAAGCTCCTGGGTTACGGTAACGATTCCGGGAAGCTGGTCATAGAAATAATTCTTGATACTGTTCTTGTTGTAATCGTCGACCTGTCTCTGAAGCTCATCATAATAGTAAGCTTCGAGGCTTTCCATGTCTTCGAAAGGTTCTTCACCTTCCTCAAGATGCGTATTTGCCTCGGCAAGAAGGTCGTCGTGGGAAGCAATATACTGAACGGTGCAGGTAAATACTACGGACTGTCCCGCAAGGTCAGCACTGTGATACTCTTCAGGGAATGTAATGGGAAGATCCTGCTCTTCTCCGGGCATCCATCCGATAAGTCCGTCCTCAAATCCGGGGATAAAGGTGTTGGATCCGATTCCGAGGAGATATCCGGTAGCGGTACCGCCGTCAAATGCCACTCCGTCCTTTTTACCGCAATAATCAAGGCATACGACGTCGCCGAACTCAACGGGTCTGTCAGTAACCTGCTCGGGCTCTTCGATCTCATTGGCAAACTCTGCAAGGAATCCTACGTATTCGGATGACTTCTCCTCATCTGAAAGAACCATGTCCTGATATCCGAGGTCCATATTCAGGTAATCACCGATGGTTACGTACTGGGTCATGTCATAATCCAGTACGGAAAGGACATATCCGGTAGCTGCAGGATCGGTTGCTCCGGCTGAAGGCTGTGCGGTTGAAGTTACTGCGGGATCGCTGAAAACATTCTCGTCTCCCGAACATGCGCTAAGTGCCATAGCTGACGCAGCCATGAGTGCGATTATGCTTAATGTATTCTTTTTCATATAAAAACTTCTTTCTAAAATAATGTCGTTAAATGCGTATCACACGGAATTGTACCACTTAGTGCCCTTTTTGTACAAACAAAATTATTGATAATAGCGCCCCCATTTGCTAAAATGGGCATTTGAAAGAGGTGTTTTATGGGTAAAGGTGCAATAGTAGCAATAATAGTTTTAGCGATTTTTATAATACTTCTCATCGTCTTATACTTCGTCGGCAAGAAGATGCAGAAGCGTCAGGATGAGAACAATGCACTGTTACAGGCTAACAAGCAGTATGTATCAATGCTTATCATCGACAAGAAACGAATGAAGATCAAGGACGCGGGTCTTCCGCAGGCAGTTCTGGACCAGACTCCCAAGGCTCTTCGAGGTTCCAAGATGCCTATAATCAAGGCTAAGATCGGACCCCAGATCATGTCCCTTATCTGTGAAGAGAAGATTTTCGACGACGTTCCCGTTAAGAAGGAAGTTAAAGCAGCTGTCAGCGGTATCTACGTACTCGAGGTCAAAGGCCTCCACGGTACTAAAAAAGAAGCCGAAGTTGCTCCAAAGAAAGGCTTCAAAGCCTGGGTCGACAAGCTCCAGGAAAAGGCGGGAGCAAAACCTATCAAATAATGAAAAAGATGACATGGATGTTTCCCATGTCATCTTTTTTTCATCTTATCGTTCTTTTACCGTAAAGGGCGTTCATCGTTTCTTCTTCACGCTCGAGTCTTATCTGTCTCATGATCGATCTGCGCTGATTGTCTATATGTTCGCCCGCCTCCGAAGCTGCGGCCTCGGGGTTTCTTTTTTCTATGGCATTTACGATCTTTCTATGTTCCTTGACCAGATTGTCATGTCCCGAAGTATCCTTGATGTACTCATATCTGTATCTGTACATGGGAAGTGACAGCGAATCCTCAAGGCTTATGAGTCTGTCGTTACCGGTCGCCCTGATGATCACATTGTGAAACTCAACATCCGCCTGGGCAATGATGCGGTTATCGTTGGTTGCAACCGCCTTTTCAAAATTATCCCTTGCTCTCTTAAGATCTGAGATACCATCGGAAGTTATCCTCTCGCATGCAAGCTGCACGCACAGGATATCAAGAGCGCGTCTTACCTCCAGAACATCAGACATATTTTTCTCGGTGATCTGGGATACCATTGCTCCTTTTCTGGGGATCATGGTAACAAGTCCCTCAAGTTCAAGCATTCTTATCGCTTCACGTATGGGAGTACGGCTTACGCCCAGCTTATCGCCGAGATGAACCTCCATGAGTCTTTCTCCGGGAGGGTATTCCCCGGTCAGGATGGCCTGTCTGAGCTTGTTATATACGGAATCTCTTAAGGGTAGGAAATCCTCTTCCTTGGCCTTTGGCATATTTATCTCCTTGGATTTTGTATACATAAACGAACGGATTGTACTGATTTTAGTACAATCCGCTTAATGGTGTCAATCTTATTAAGGCATTTTCGGAGATGTTAAGGCGGTTACGAAGAGTTCCTCATCACGGCAAAGACCGGATTTCCTGACATTTTCGATCGCATCCGATGCTTTCCCTTCATCCTCAAAGAAGGCAAATACGGTCGGTCCGCTTCCCGTCATAAGAGTTCCCTCACACCCCGATCCTTTAAATATCTTCTTGATCTCATCCACCTCGGGGCAAAGAGGAATGGTTACATATTCAAGCACATTTCCGAGGTATGCGGTAAGATCCCTGCTATGTGATGTATTTATAACACCAATCATGGCATCAACATCGGGATGGGTTATGGTATCAAATATCTCATCGAGGGATTTATAGATATTTCCGGTGGATACCCCGCGCCGTGGCTTGGCCACGGCAATGATATATTCCGGAAGTGGTGACAGCATTGTCAGTTTTTCTCCTATCCCTTCCGCCAAAACAGTACCGCCCTCGACACAGTACGGAACATCCGCTCCTATCTTAACTCCGATACCTCGAAGTTCATCATATGTCAGTCCGCATTCATAAAGCCTGTTAACGCCCCGAAGAGCCGCTGCTGCATCGGAACTTCCTCCGGCCATTCCCGCAGCTATGGGAATATGCTTATCAAGGGAAATGCTTACTCCGGATGTAATACCGCATTTATCCATAACGGCTTTTGCCGCTTTGTATATCAGGTTATCGCCGCCATCCGGAAGAGGACTTCCGCCCACATCAATTGTGATACCACTGTCATTTTTTTTGAATGTCAAAGTATCATATATATCAACTGTCTGCATTACCATCCGGACTTCGTGATATCCGTCGGGACGCTTTCCGGTAACATCAAGGCTTAAATTAATCTTGGCATATGCGCGTTCTGTAATCATATTATCTCCCGGGCGATTATTTTATCTGTGTCCGCCGGATTTGATTTTATCATATTCCGAAGACATTAAAAACGCCCTCCCCGATATGGGGAGGGCTGTCTGTAATCATGGACGATATCAACTGTTTAAATAGGTTGAAGGATCTGTTTCGCCGCTCTTTATTTTCTCAAACTTATCCAATACGGCGTCATAGGTCTTCTGAGAAATCTCGGGAAGTTCGCCGCCCCAGGTTTCCTGAGCCTGTTCGTAGCCCTTTTTGAATGCGTCGATCATACTGTCAACTTTATCGGGATCGCCGCCGGTAAGAGCCATGGCAAACTGTACAATACGGTCACTGGTCTTTTCTACGCCCCAATACCCGTCTTCAGCGATATCTGCCTGAGCCTGTGCCTTGGTTTCGGGATCCACCTCATATTCGCCACTCTTTAAGAATGACCATATATCGGTAGCCTCACCGTACTTGGTGGCCTGCTGACCCAGGAGCTTTTCTACCAATGAACGAAGGCTCTCTGTTCTGGCATCAGCCTCTGCTTTGAGCTTATCGATCATCTCGGTATTGGTTTTGTAAACCTTATCTGTCTCGGCAGCCTGACCCGAAGGTTCATACACTGCCGCAGCCTCTTCTTTAACATCGGTGGTATTTGCGACTTCTTTTGCCTTTGTCTGGGAAGTATAAGCCGAATACGCACTTGCTGCCTGAGAGGATGTAACTCCGTTTACATTCATAAATCTCTCCTTTCGCCTGTGGCATAACGTGATTTTCTGCGCGGTCACATTATGCATAATCATCCTTGATTACATTTACTATATCGGAATTCTTCTTCCGATTGTTTAGTGCCCTATGAAAATCTTAACATCCGCAAAAAACAAAAACAATTATTGTTAATTCTTAAACACAGCCGATAATTTCAGTAATATCCTCTATATTGTGGTTATCCATATACCTGTTGATTCCTTCAACACACTCTGTTGTGGCATAGGGATTTACAAAATTCATCATTCCGACGGCCACCGCAGTGGCTCCGGCCATCATAAATTCGATCGCATCCTCTCCGGTTGCAACTCCGCCCATTCCGATGACAGGGATCTTAACGGCATGGGATGCCTGATATACCATCCTTACGGCGATGGGCTTGATAGCAGGTCCGCTCATTCCACCGGTCTTATTGGCAAGAGCAAATTTTCTTCTCTCTATATCGATCTTCATACCGGTAATGGTATTGATAAGAGACAGAGCATCCGCTCCGGCACTTTCCGCAACACGTGCCATCTCCGCGATATCGGTTACATTGGGAGTAAGTTTCATGATCACAGGCTTTTTGGTGTGTGCCTTGATCTCTCTGGTAATGTTCTCGAGGGCTCCCTTATCAGTTCCGAATGCGATCGCACCCTCTTTGACATTGGGGCACGATACGTTGATCTCGAGCATGTCGACTCTCTTTTCATCAGAAAGCCTTTCGACAACCTCTACGTAATCGGATACGGATTTACCGCATACGTTAACTATGACTTTCGTGTCATATTTTTCAAGGAAGGGAAGGTCTCTTTTGCAGAATACTTCGATCCCGGGATTCTGAAGACCGATCGCATTAAGCATTCCTCCGTATACTTCACATACTCTGGGAGTGGGATTTCCGGGCCAGGGAACGTTCGCAACGCCCTTGGTCACAACCGCACCGATCTTATTAAGATCTACAAACTCTGAATACTCCATTCCCGATCCGAATGTTCCGGATCCTTCCATGATGGGATTTTTAAATGTCACACCGGCTATGGTGACTTCGGTTTTTCTCATATCTCCACCTCCGATGCTGCAAAAACAGGACCGTCGGTACAGATCCTTGCATTGTTAACATGTGAATGATGATCTACTTCTTTGGTTTTAACCACGCATCCCAGACATGCGCCTACGCCGCATGCCATTCTCTCTTCAAGAGATATGAACGCAGGCTTGCCGGCGGCAAATTCCTTGATTGCACGAAGCATGGGAAGGGGACCGCATGAACAGATGCAGTCAAATCCGATTCCGTTTTCCCTAACGGCATCCAGCACGTTACCTTTAGTTCCTACGCTCCCGTCTTCGCTTGCGACATACGTGTCGGAAAATGCTTTGAATTCATCGAGCAGGAACGTCTTATCGTCCCTGTATCCCATTACGGATGTAACTTTTACGCCTGCTGCCTTAAGCTCCTTTGCAAGCTCAAGCATGGGAGGAATTCCTATGCCGCCTCCGAGCAGGAGCACTCCGTTTCCGCCCTCTTCGGCAATCTTCTTAAGGTTCCCGATATCATACCCGTTTCCGAGAACTCCGAGGAGCGTAACATCATCGTTTTCCTTAAGTCCGGCAAATTCCGAGGTTCCTTTTCCCGCAACCCTGTAAACAAGTCTCAATGCCTTCTTGTCATCCGATACTCCGCAGATACTTATCGGTCTGGGAAGAAGAGCCGATGCATCCCTGGTATAGACACCGACAAACTGCCCCGCTCCGGCTTCTTCGGCGATCTTTGTCTCGATCACAAGGTCGAATATCCCGGGAGCCAGCTGCTTCTGGGATAACACTTTTCCTAATGTCTTACTTTTCATACTAACCCCTGTACACTATATTTCCTGACACAATTGTCATAACTGCGCTACCTTTTAATTTCCATCCTATGAAAGGAGTATTGTGCGCCTTGGAAGCGAAATCATCAGTTACGGTCCATTCTTTATTCGGATCGATGAGCACGATATCCGCAGGGCCGCCCTCCGCTATATAACCGGCATCAAGATTATAAACCTCCGAGGGGCCGATGGTCATAAGTTTTAACAATTCCATCATTGTCAGATGTCCCTTTTCAACCAGTTCGGTGATACCGAGTCCGAGTGCGGTTTCGAGTCCTATGATCCCGCTCGGAGCCTTGGTTATCGGAAGTGCTTTTTCTTCATTTGTATGAGGCGCATGATCTGTTGCGATCATATCGATCGTGCCGTCCTTAAGTCCCTCTATTATCGCCAGCCTGTCCTTCTCGGTTCTGAGCGGAGGATTCATCTTGGCAAGGGTTCCGTGTGTGATGACAGCTTCATCGGTCAGTGTGAAATGATGCGGGGTTGCTTCGGCATGGACATTAACTCCGTTTGCCTTAGCCTGCCTTACCGCATCCACACCTTCCGCGGTCGATATATGCTGGATATCAACGCATACCCCTGTGCCCGATGCAATCCTGAGGTCGCGTCTGATAAGAGAATATTCGGCTTCGGAGGGGGATCCGGCTATTTCGAAATAGTCGGATGCCTTTCCTCTGTTTACGCCGTTATTTGTTATAAGAGAAGGATCTTCTTCGTGGAGACTTACCGGAATGCCCAGTGAAGCCGCTTTGAGGAAAACCTGTTTAAGAATTCCGTGGTCCATGATGGGAAGTCCGTCATCAGTAATTCCCACTGCTCCGATCCCGTGAAGGGTTTCAATATCCGCAAGTTCTCTCCCCTTCATTCCGACCGTTGCATTACAGGTCACGTATATATGCAGCGGCATCTTCTCTGCCTTATCCTGCATGTATTTAAGTGTTTCGGGATTATCGCATCTGGGATCGGTATTACCCATCATGACAACGGATGTGTATCCTCCCTTTATTGCAGATGCGGATCCGGTCTCAATATCTTCTTTGGCGGTGAAACCGGGATCTCTGAAGTGTACGTGGACATCCACAAGACCGGGGGCAACGATAAGCCCCTCCGCATCTATGACTTCCTCTCCGTCTTCAGGGGTGATCCCACCGTCAGATTTAAGTACTATTTTAGCAATGCGGCCGTCACTGATCCTGAGGTCCGCTTTCGCCTGAAGGCTGCTCTTCGGATCCGTCAGAAATCCGTTCAATATTACGATTCTGCTCAAGTTCTTTCTCCTTAAGATACTCCGCAGCATCATCCGGAATATCATCAAGGCTCTCAGATCCGGTATCGATGTTTACGGGCTGTTTCTTAAATAAGATATCATAAATCACGGGAACTATAAACAGCGTCATAAGGGTCGCATAAGCAAGACCGCCTATGATTACGATTCCCATGCCTTTACCGAGCTGTGATGAAAGCGAATCGCCTATGCAAAGAGAGCTCTCTGCCAAAATCGTAGTAAGAGCAGTCATCAGGATGGGACGCATTCTGGTCTTGCCGGCTGCGATAAGCGCATCCTGTCTGGAAAGACCGCCTATTCTGAGCTGATTTGTGTAGTCTACGTATACGATACCGTTATTAACGACGGTACCCATAAGCACCAGGAAGCCCATTAGAGCCATCATCGAAATAGGCTCACCCATAAACTTAAGTCCCAGGAAACCTCCGGTAAATGCAAGAGGCACGGTGAAAAGAATGATGAAGGGACTGAGAAGGCTCTGGAACTGTGCAACCATTATCAGATATACAAGGACAAGACCCAGGGCAAGAACGAGTGCCATCTGTTCGATCATCTGATTGGTGGTCTCGGATTCTCCGCCTACATCAAGTATATATCCGGAAGGCAACTGATAATTCTCAAGAAGGGGTTCAAGCTCTCTGAACAGAAGTGCATTGTTATATCCTTCTGCTACATCTGCAGTGACATCCAAATAATAGCTCATATTGAGTCTGTTGATCTGGTTCATGCCATCCTCTGTGACAAGATTGGCATATCTGCTCAAAGGCTCATCCCTTGTTATCGCATTACCGTCCTCATCCTCATCGTCAATTGTAAATGTATAATCCAGGATATTTCCGGCATCAAGCGGATCAAGGTCCGTGGTGATCTCGACATCAAGATTTTCTCCCGCAAGTTTAATGCTGGATACTACCGAAGATGTTGTCAGCTTTCCGTATATAGCCTGATAGATCTGGGCAACGGTAAGTCCGTCATCAATTGCGGCATCTCTGTCAATATACATATGGAGGATCTGCTTGGCGTCCTCATTTCCGTTAGAGATATTCTCATAGCCGGGAACAGTTGCAATAATATCCATGATATCATTGCTTATTCGCTTCAGTTCCTCAACATCATCACCGAAGATCTGGAGAGAAAGTCCGCTTCCGAGAAGCTGATCCATGGCATCCATTCCGGATGTTACGGACAGTTCAATGTTCATAGCCGATGCGGCCGCATTCATTGCTTCAGTGATCCGGGCTACTTCCGCCTCACCGGCTTCATCATTTTCGCACAATACCATGATCGAGAAACTTCTGAAATCATCGGCAGTTGATCCCGCCATCAGTGTTTCATCCGCATTTCCGCTCATCACGCAGACCGTATCGATTCCTTCAATTGAAGACATTGATTCGATGAGCTGTGTCATCTTCTCATAATTTTCTTCTCTTGTGGTCTCCTCACCGAATGTGACATTACCCTCGATCTGGCTGGATGATGCATTGGGTATCATAACGATTCCGGAACGAAGTGCGATAATAACACTGAACGCAAGAAGGGCTATTGCAAGAGCAAGGGGCAATATCTTCACTTTCAGACAGAAAGAAAGTGCATTTCCGTATGCATCCAGGATCTTATCAAAAAGCCAATGCTCTTTGGGCCTGGTTCTCTTCAAAAGAGTTGAACATGCAGCGGGAACAACCGTCATTGAGATCAAAAGTGATGACAGAAGGGTATAAATGATAGTAAGGGCAAGGGGCATCATCAGTTCTCTGATAAGACCCTCTGTATATACCATCGGGAAGAATACACAGATGGTGGTAAGTGTCGAAGCGACAACCGCTCCGAACACCTGCCTTGCACCCTGAACCGAAGCTCTCGGTGCTTCTATACCACGGCCTCTCAACCTGTAAATATTCTCCATTACAACTATAGAGTTATCAACAAGCATACCTATACCAAGGCTCATTCCGAAGAGGCTCATCATGTTAAGTGATACACCGCTGAAATACATGGCGATGAGAGCGGTGAGCACACTAAGGGGAATGCTTATTGCTACAACAATGGTAGGAAGTACATCCTTAAGGAATATTGCGAGTATGAGTATCGCAAGTCCGGCACCTATCAGCATGTTCTGAACAACAACCGAAAGGATCATTTCGATATAGGCACCCTGGTCCATAATAACCGTGATATCAAGTCCGGGATATTTATCCTCGAGTACTTTTAACTCGTCGATACATACATTTGCTACATCATTGGCTCCGGCTTCGCTGCTCTTGAAAATGCTCAGGATAACGCCGTCGTTTACGCCAAGCTTGGTGTAGGTAACATCAGAGTTATCTATTATCGTGATATCGGCAACATCTCCGAGCAGTACAGGCCCCACCCCGTCCAATACAACAAGGGGAGTCAGTTCCATCTCCTCTATACTGTTGAATTCGTTGCCTATCTTAAGAAGCCAGGAATTGTCATCCTTATCATCGATATATCCGACAGGCATATCGAAATTCTGGGCATATATAAGCTGGGACAGAGTCTGAAGGGTGATCAGCTCATCCGAATTGGCCTTCTTGAGAGTTTCCTGTCTCTGAATCTCGAACTGGGCAAGTCCGTCATTGAACTGCTCAACGGCATCATAGTAAGACTCCCATCCATCGTTGATCTGCTGCTGGCCGTCGTTGATCTGTTCCTGACCGTCAGCAATCTGATCGTAACCGTCCATGATCTGATCGTATGCGTCATTGATCTGATCCTGTCCGTTCTCTGCCTGTTCTCTTGCCGCTTCAAGCTGCTGTTGAGCGATGGAGATCTGAGCGGATGCGGCACCGAACTGTGATGCGGCCTCCATCTTGGCTCTTTCGAGGTCTGCCCATGAATTAATGCCGCCCTGAGCAAGACCGGAATTGATCGCACCGATACCCGCCTGAAGCTGTTCGATCACAGTTTCCGCTCCGATATATTCGGGAGTTCCCGGAGTCAGTAAGGCTAATCCGGCCTCTGCGGCCTGAAGCTGTGCTTCGAGCTCATCACGTTTTCTCAGAGCTTCTTCTGCCTGAGCCAGTCCGTTATAAACCTCATTTTTTGTTTTCTCAAGATCCGCCTTCTTTTCATCCAGCTCTCTTCTGGCATCATCGATCTCTTCTATGGAATCCACAAGGTCGTACTGGGACTCAATAAGATCCGCATATGAATCGGTGAGATCCTGAAGGCTCTGGTTCAGATCAAGCTGTGACTGGTTTAATTCATTCTGTGAATCAATAAGCTGGTCTCTCGTATCATCGAGATCATCCTGATTCTCCATGATCTCATCATACGCATCTTCAAGTTCTCCTTCCGCGTACGCATAGATCTTCTCATTAAGTATGTCGACTTTTTCCTGATTAAGCTGTATCTGAACAGTCTTTTCTATAAGACCGCTGGGCGTTACTCTTGCAACACCGTCCTGTCTTTCGAATGCGGGAACCACAACATCTTCCGTAAATCTGGACAATTCCTCGATACTCATTCCCTCATAGGATACCGCAAGATACTGGTTAGCCAGCATATCGGTGGAAAGTTCCAGTATAGAAGGTATTCCCACATCATCGGGCCATGTGGCTCTTACCGTATCGATCTGCGTATAGATCTTGACCATAACAGAATCAAGATCTGTCCCGGCTGCAAACTCCAATTCCACGATTCCGTAATTCTCAAAGCTCATGGAATAGATATTCTTAACGCCGGATATGGTTCCGAGAGACTGCTCCAAAGGCTTGGATATAGTCTCTTCCACCGACTCCGGAGATTCGCCCGGATATGTGGTGATGACAAGAACATAAGGCAGTGAGATATGGGGGAGCAGATCCATCTGCATCCTCAGAATACTTACTACCCCGAGTACGATCATGATGACAACCATGACCAGTACTGTAAACGGTTTTTTTACACTTAATTTCGACATTTTTTCACCCTCAGCGCCTTGCACATGATATGTGACGCATTTTTAAACTGTTCCTCGTTTACGTAACCGAAATTTACTACAAATCTGTTATCCGAATAATCGGAGAAGTTATAATAGTACTCTTTTAACGGATTAAGCATTACGCCGTGCTTTTTCAGCACATTCACGTACTGATCGTCCGTGTCCGTTTTACTTTTCAGGATAAATGTCATACCGCTGCCGTCGCCTTCAATTTCGAAGTACTCCGCAATATTCTTATCAGCGGCAATATCAAAAATGGCTTTCTTTCGCTTCTTGTAATAATTCCTGACCCTGTTTAAATGCCGTTCGTAATACCCTTCGGAAATAAAAGCTGCAAGAGTCAGCTGCTCAAGAGTCGATACGCTTCCCGAGTGGTACATGCATTTCTCCATGAAGATCTCATACAGCTGAGCAGGCAAAACCATATAAGCGATCCTTATCGAGGGAGAAAGTGTTCTCGAAAAGGTATTCATATATATAACCCTGTCGGGATCATAAGCCACGATGGGCGGAACGGGTCTTCCTTCAAATCTGAATTCCGAATCGTAATCATCTTCGGCGATCCAGGCCTTCTCTTCAGCAGCCCATGCAACCAGCGATGCTCTTCTGGGAGCGCTCATAACGCAGCCGAGAGGGAAGTGGTGGGACGGGGATACATGTATCAGCTTGATACCCTTACCTTTAAGTCCGGAAGTCAGAAGTCCGTTCTCATCAACGGGAAGGTGATGACATTCATGACCGCTTCCTTCAAACAGTCTTCCGATGTTTCTGTAACCCGGATCTTCAAGTGCAACCGCGGCGTCCTTATCCAACAGGCTCAGGAGCACGTTACACAGATATTCCGTTCCGGGCCCCACTATTATGCGTTCCGGATCGGGTCTGAAGCCTCTGGATCTTTCGAGGTATCCCGCAATGGATTCGCGAAGCGTCTGAAGCCCTCTTACCTCGGGAGCTTTTATGCATTCGCCACGGTCTTCCGAAAGAATTCTTCTCGCAAGCTTCGACCAGGTATCAAACGGAAATGTCTCCTCGGGCAGGCCGCTGTTTGAAAGATTGATCTCTTTATTCGAAGATGCCTGTTCTTTCTTTTTACACAGGAATCTTTTCATGGGACAGTTTTGCTGCTTGCGGGGCTTTATTCCGGTTTCGGGAATCAGTTCAATATCCCGGGATACGAAATATCCGCTCTTTTCCCTGCTCTCTATATATCCTTCGGTCACAAGCTGTGCATAGGCATTGGCTACCGTGATCTCGGCTATCCCGTTATCAAGTGCCATCTGCCTTCTGGATGGGAGCTTGTCTCCGCTCTTTAACTTTCCGGAGATTATCTCGTCCCTGATGCTTTCATAGAGATATTCGTATATGGGTTTATCGCCTTTTTTCTGTAAATTGAATATCATGAAATCTGGTATTATAAAAAAAATCTAAAATGGTTATACTAATAGTGCCAGTTTCAGATTATACTTTGTAAAAATCTAAAATACAATAAACAAAGTATTAAAGGAGTCTTACAAAAATGAAACGAATCGCAACAATACAGGACATCTCATGTATCGGAAAGTGCTCTCTTACCGTAGCCCTTCCCATAATCTCCGCCACAGGAATCGAGACGGCAATAGTCCCTACCGCGGTCCTGTCCACGCATACACAGTTCAGTGGTTTTACTTTCAGAGATCTGACGGATGACATGGAACCCATAAGGGATCACTGGAAAAAAGAAGGATTCAGGTTCGATGCTCTTTATACCGGATACCTCGGAAGCCTTCGTCAGATCGACATTGTTAAGAGCTATTTCAAAGAGTTCGGCGGTGAAGGAACCGTCAAGATAGTCGATCCCGCCATGGCAGATAACGGCAAGCTTTATTACGGGTTTGACGAGGCATTTGCCAGGGAGATGGGTACTCTTTGTGCAGAATCCGACATAGCTCTTCCCAATATATCCGAAGCAGTTCTTATGCTCGGAGAAGAATATCCGGGAGAGGATGCTTCGGAAGAAACCGTCAAAGACCTTCTGAGAAAACTTGCGGGTATAGGTATCAAGTTCCCCGTCGTAACCGGAGTAACCCTTTCAAACGGCACATTCGGATTTATCGGATATGATTCCGCGAAAGACGAATTCATAAGCTACGGAATCGAGAAAGTTCCCTACAAATCCCACGGTACGGGCGATGTATATGCCAGTGCATTTACCGGTGCTCTTGTAAACGGAAAGAGCATTTATGATTCGCTTGTGATCGCTGCAAACTACACAACAGCCTGCATCAAAAACACATATAACGATCCTGAAAAGGTAAATTACGCCGTTAATTTCGAGCTCGAGATTCCTTATCTTCTCAAACTGCTCGGAAAATAATACGGGATAGATCTTTTAGCCGAGATCTCCTTATATAAAAAACCGGGTGTTCCGTTACGGACACCCGGTTTTCATGTTAACTCTGTTCTTTTACTATCTTTACTATGCGGCTTGTTCCGAGTCTGGATGCACCAAGCTCAATGAACTTTTCGGCATCCGCAATTGTGCTTATACCGCCCGCAGCCTTGATCTTGACACCCTTTCCGACGTGCTTTGCAAAGAGCTCGACATCCTCGAAGGTTGCACCTGCGGTGGAGAATCCGGTGGAGGTCTTGATGAAGTCCGCCCCTGCCTCGGTTACGATCTCACACATCTTGATCTTCTCATCATCGGTAAGCATGCATGTTTCGATGATGACCTTAAGGATATGGTCACCGCATGCCTGCTTGATAAGACCTATCTCCTGTTTTACATAGTCATAGTCTTTGCTCTTAAGTCTTCCGATGTTGATGACCATGTCGATCTCATCGGCGCCCTTATCGATGGCGTCAAATGTCTCGAGAACCTTGACAGTGGTAGTCATGTTGCCATTGGGAAAACCGATGACGGTACAGATCTTCATCCTGTCGCCGACATAAGCTTTGGCATCCTTGACATAGCAGGGAGGAATGCATACCGATGCAGTATGGTATTTAATCGCATCATCGCAAAGCGCCCTGATATCGTCAAAGGTCGCATCCTGATGCAAAAGAGTATGATCGCATTTGGAAAGAATCTTCTCTATATCCATATCTTCCTCCATATCGGTAAATGCACTACGCCAAATATGTTACCACAAATTTTCTGTTTTACGAAGTAAAAAATCCCGCCCTGCACGGGCGGGATGAAAATCTCTTTAATCTATTACGTTTTTAACACCTATGATGTTACTCATGAAGTATACGGAGTTAACTTCGAGGCCTCTTCTGGGGTTGGACTCCTGAACAATCTGTCCGTTTCCGATGTAGAGGGCTACATGTGAGCATCCGCCGTAACCGTAACATATGATGTCCCCGGGCTGTGCCTCGGCAAGTGATACGCTTCGTCCTGCGGATGAATACTGTCCGGAAGGAGTTCTCGCAACACTGTATCCGAAATCCCTGAGAACGTAGCAGGTAAATCCGGAGCAATCGGTTCCTGCAAGGCTCTGTCCGCCAAGGATATAAGGATTTCCGACAAACTGAAGCGCATAATTTACTATGGCCATTCTGAGTTCGGAAGTTGATGCATAATCGGTGGAAAGATCCGGAAGAGTAAGGTTTTCTGCAGGTGCGGTATAGGTCTGGGTTCCGCCGCCGTTTCCGGAAGTTGTTGCCCTGAGATTTCTCTCTCTTTCGGCAGCTTCCTCTTCCCTGATCTCTTCGATGGTTCTTGCTGTCTTATATTCCTCGCTGATAGTGATGTAATCAGTGGATACATATCCTTCTTTATCTCCGGAATAAATGATCCTGATCCAGTTCATTCCGTCATCATCGGGATCGTCTGATTCTCTTGATGCCAGATAAACTCTGGGATCCATTCCGTCTTCAACAACTACCTGATATCTCTCTCCTCTTGTTACATAGGTGAGACACTCGGAATCTATTGAAGCTTCTTTTCTGACGTTGAGCTGGCTTACAAGGATCTCAGCATAATACTGGGTGTGCTCCTCAAGTCTGTTATAAGCGGCAACTCCGGTAACTACGAAATCGGATAAAACATAGCCTTCGGTCTGTCCGCTTCTTACATGTACCCACTGATCGTTGTCTTCATCGGGATCGGGGTCACCGGCTATTTCCTCATCGGTTTCATCGATAACAGATCCTACGCTTCCGTCATACATACGGCCTACGATGGAATACTCGGTTCCGGGTCCGGAACGGACATTGCAATACTTTGGATCTGTTTTGAAAAGTGCGATAGAAAGTGAAAGATACTCTTCCTCAATAACCTCGGCAGGATCTGTAATCTGAGCTACGGTGGTGGTTGTTACACCGGTCTCACTCAGAGTATGGGAAGTGGTATTGAGTTCTCTGGACGCTCCGCCCGATACCATAACCACTGCCTGAGCACTAACGGGAAAAAGCACAGCAATGGCTGTGCCTGCGACAAATGCTGATGTAGTTATAAGAAGTTTCTTTAAATTCATAGCCATATCTTAAAACGTCGAACAAGTCCATTATACCTGCATTATTTAAAAATGCAACATTTTTGTAACAATTTCGAAATATCCCTTAAAAATTGACTCCTATTTTTGTAACAAGTTGCGTTTAACCCTTGTAAATGTTATATTTTTGAGGTTGTTAGGGGGCCCGGGCGGGCCTGAATCGGAGAAAAAAATGAGATCTTCAGATATAAATGCTTATTTAAAGAAAAAACGCCGCAAAAGGCTGATGCTTGTAAGTGTCTTCCTTGCGATATTCGTGCTTTTATTCGCTGCAGGGTATGTCTTCCTGATCAAGCCCATCTTCCACGAAGGTACGGATGCACCGGATACTCCGGTTGTCTCGGGGGAAACAGAGCCTTCTCCGGACGCCATGGCCGGAACCGATATACCTGTCGAAATCCTCAATCCCGAACCCGAAGAGGAACCATTTGAGGAGTTTGATATCCATGTAATGATGGTCGGTGACGATTTGCTCCACATGGGACTGGTCAATCAGGGAATACAGGCAGACGGAACCAGAAATTACGATTTCCTTTTCAAGGATATACTTGATTTCATAGATGCAGCCGATATTGCGATAATCAACCAGGAATCCCCCATCGGCGGAAATGACAGAGGATTTTCCGGATATCCCGCATTCAACTCCCCCACCGAGGCTGCGGATGCGATCGCAAAGGCCGGTTTCGACGTGGTTCTTACCGCGACCAACCACTCCTTCGATCAGGGACTTTCCGGTCTGACTTATTTTCACGATTACTTCTATAAATACCCTCAGATAAGCGTTGTGGGAACTCACAGCGACCTTAACGAGGATTCAAAGTCATCTCACAGAGCAACCTACTGGCTCGATAAATACGGTGTAAGCCCCAACGACAGACCAAGATTTGACGATCTGGAGCTTGAGCCCGAGGATATGGTAAATACCTCAGCCTTCGTAATACGGGAGGTAAACGGGGTAAAGATCGCAATCCTGAACTACACCTACTCCCATAACTGGGCAACCTGGGCAAACGGCCTCGACGGTTATCTCAACAGACTCTGTGCATACGATCCCGCCACAAGAGAGCTTGATTTCAACACGATCAATCCCGAAGTTCTCGAAGACATTAAGCTTGCAAGGCAGGTATGTGACATCGTGATCGTGTGTCCCCACTGGGGATATGAGTATTCATTCGACCCCTGTGATTATCAGAAAGATTTTGCAAGACAGATGATCGATGCAGGTGCCGATGTAATAATCGGAGCTCACCCCCACATAGTCGAGCCTGTTGAATACATCACCACGGAAAACGGAAATTCCGGCCTCTGCTATTACTCACTCGGAAACTTCATTCACTGCCAGGTTCCGAACTATACAAGCTTTGAAGGCATGGCATGGGTGACCATCCACGTTGATGCGGACGGAGCAAAGGTTGACCTCGAAAGCAGCGGAGCTCTTCCTCTCGTCGAATATCAGACATGGGGGCCTCTTTACATCCAGGGTGTATATCCCCTTGAAGATTTCACGGCAGAGATGGCTTCAACACATGCAGCAAACTTCCGTGACAACGGCATGAGTCTCGATCTGCTTCATCAGTGGGACAGCAACCTTTTCGGAAACTATTCCCTTACAAAAGAAGACATTCTCGGAACTACATAATAATAAAACCCGGAAGGATGATTCCCTCCGGGTTGTTTTTTTCTTATATGAACGATCAAAGGTTTTCAAGATATTCCACTGCAGCTTCGACCTGGGTATCTCTTCCCTCGTCATAATAAAGATCGATATCCAGTTCAACTTCAATCTCAGGAACAATACCGACCCCGTTTATTGCCGTTCCGCCGGGGGTGTAATACTGATTGGTGGTGAATTTGATACAGGATCCGTCGTTTAAATAGAAGAAGTCCTGTACGAGTCCTTTACCGAATGACGTTGTTCCGACGGATATTGCCTTGCCGTTGTCTATGAGTGCACCTGCCAGTATTTCGGAAGAACTTGCGGTATATCCGTCTGTCAGGATAACGATATTACCGGCAAACTCATCCTCATCGTCGCAGGAATACTCCTTCATGGCTCCGTCTGCTCCCTCTATGGAGACGATAACGCCTTCCAACATAAGCTGATCGGCTATCTCAAGAGCTACCCTGAAAAGACCGCCCGTGTTCATTCTCAGGTCTAGGACCATGTCCGTCATTCCCTGTTCGGTAAGATCTCTGACAGCCTCCGAAAACTGGTCCGTGGTAACATCATCAAAATCCTTGATCCAGATATATCCGATCGTATCCGTCAGCATTTCATAGGATACATCAATTTTCTTAAGCTGCTTTCGGATGGCTTTCAGGTCAAGAGTTTCATCCGTACTCGATCTGTATACGGTTACGACCACTTCCGTATCTTCGGGTCCTCTGATCATATCGGTCAGTGTGGCTTTATCGACATCGTCAACGCCCACTCCGTCAACCAGCTTTATGATATCTCCTTCTTCAAATCCCGCATCCTTGGCGGGGGAATCATCATATACACCGGATATGTAGTAATCTCCGTCCCTGCTTACTTTGATCAGAACTCCTATGCCGCAGAAATCTCCATTGTAATCGGCAAAAAGATCCCTTATCTCTTCAGGTGTGTAATACTCGGTGTATTTATCTCCCGTTGCATCCAGAATGCCTTCATATACTCCGGCTCCGAGATCATCTTCTCCGAATTCATATATGGAATACTTATCCAGAAATCCATATATTTCCTCTGCCTTGGTCAGGGTCTGAGAGTCGATAATGCCCTCTCCTCCGGATAAGTACAAACGCCTCGTAAGGAGAAGTGTGAAAAATACGCTCACGCACAAAAGAAGCATCACCAGCATTCCAATCAAAAAACCAAGACGGAAGGGATGCTTCTTTTCCTGCTCTTTTTCTACAGGAGCCTCCACAGCCGGAGTTTCCTGTACATTTTCATTTAATTCCTGCTCGCTCATAATAAACTACCGATCACTTGCCCAGATACGGCCAGGGTGAAGTGTATTCTCCGTTTCTTCTGACACCGAAGTGCAGATGATTTCCGGTTGATATTCCCGTTGATCCGACGGCAGCAATGGTCTGTCCCATTACAACCTTCTCACCCTTCTGCACGTACAGTGCGGAACAATGCTCATATACGGTATATAATCCGTCACCGTGATCTATCATGATATAGTTGCCCATTGCACCGGAATAAGAGGCAGCGGCAACTTCTCCGTCATATGCGGCATAGATATCGGTTCCGTATGCTGCGGCAAAGTCGATTCCCTTATGGAATGTACTTGCACCCGCGGTAGGTGCATTTCTGGGACCGTAATCGGATGACACATATTTGTATGAAGCAAGAGGGAAGAGGAACTGACCTCCGTCATATCTGAGTCCGTTTGCACTGGCAAGTCTTTTTCTTTCTTCCTCGATTGCTTTGGTAAGTGCTTCTATCTCCGCATCACGTGCAGCAATCTCTGCCTGATAGGCATCGATCTCTGCCTGGGTTGCGTTGATCTGTACATTATAACTGTTGATCTCCGCATTCTTCTCGTTGATCAGAGTCTCCTGATTCTGCTCTTCGAGTTCTGCTGCCGCCTTTGCTTCATCAAGGATCGCTTTCTGAAGATCAAGCTGCTCTTTGCAAAGAGATATGTATTCGACATTGGCTTTGTACTCTTCCAAGAGGCTTTTGTCGTACTGAACTACTTTTTCTATATAATCTGCGCTGTTAAGAAGATCTCTTAAACTTCTGGCGGAGAACAGCATATCGATCATGCTCTTATCGCCCTGCTCATACATGAGACGCATTCTTACGATCATGGCATCATGCTGTATCTGCTCGGTCTCTTCGGCAAGTGCAAGCTCTGCTTCAGTCTGTGAGATCTCGTTCTCTTTGGCAATGATCTGCTCATTAAGCGCTGCGATGTTGTTCTGCATCAGAACAAGCTCGGCATCGAGTTCAGTTACATATGCATTCAGATCGCTTCTTAGTGATGCAAGTCTGTTCTGGCTGGCATTAAGGTCGGTTACTCTTCCTGCAAGCTCCGCTCTCTCCGCATTTGCTTCTTCAATCTCGCGCTGCTTCTCCTGGATCAGAGCGTTGGTATATGTCGCACCCTGTACGGGAACCTGTTCCTCAGTATGAACATACCAGGAAAACGCCAGCGTAAAAGCCGAAACAAAGCATACTATTTTTTTGAATATTTTCTTTTTGATCATAAAATGATCCCTGATTAAATCACACCTTCAGATATTTACGTACCGTGACGAAACTTCCGAGGAATCCCATTCCTACTGCGATACCGATGGAAAGAGGTACCAGAACGTTAAATATTTCAGCAACAGTCAAAAAGCTTAGCATTGAACTGAGCATCTCAAATCTGGTAGTGAGCATATTCAGAACATAATCATACAGATAATAGATAAGCGCGAGCGGTACCACTGCACCGATAACTCCTATCATGATTCCTTCGAGTACGAAAGGTGCTCTTACGAAAAAGTCCGTTGCACCGATGTATTTCATGATCCCGATTTCCTCGGCTCTTACGGATATACCGACTCTGACCGTATTACTGATCAGGAATATACTTACCGCAAGAAGTATCAGGATGATCGCACCTGAGACATATACAAGCATGAGATTGAATCCGGAGAGAGTTGATGCGGCTACTTCCGAATATCTGACAAGTCTTACCTCGGGTTTGGTCTGAAGCCACCCTACCAGCTGGTCCTGAAGGCTTACCGCACGGAGGAATACTTCGTAGTTATGCTCACCCTTGAGAGGATTCTCCGTGAAGCCCTCCTGATAATCGGGTCCTAAATAGACGGGTCCGAATGTTGCCCAGATCTCTTCATCGGAATGGAATACAACATCCCTTACTTCAGGACGCTGGAGAAGTTCCTGTCCGAATGCATCGATCTGTGCGTCGGTAACATCTTCATTGAAAAATACGGTGACCGAAACGCCCTCTTCAACCGTATAAAGAATGTGCTGTGCATTCGATACTATCGAATAAAACATACCAAGGAGGAAAAGACACGCTCCGATGGTAGCTACGGATGCAAGTGTGTACCATCCGTTCTTGAACATATTGCGGATGCCCTGCCAGAGGGTGTACAGAAAGGTTCTAATCTTCATTTACATATTCCCCTTCCTGCTCGTCGCTGATTATCTCACCGAGTTTCATGGCAACAACTCTCTTTTTCATAGAGTTAACTATGGTGGGGCTGTGTGTTACAACAATGACCGTAGTTCCCTGCTCATTGATCTCCGCAAGAAGATCCATGATATCCCATGAATTGTTGGGATCGAGGTTTCCGGTAGGCTCATCGGCAAGAAGAATGGAAGGCTTGTTTACAAGAGCTCTCGCAAGAGCAACTCTCTGCTGCTCGCCTCCCGATAATTTTCTGACGTTGGCTTTATATTTTCCCGCAAGACCGACCATCGAAAGGATGCTCGGAACATTGCGTCTCATTTCTCTTGAAGGGACTTCAATGATACGCTGCGCAAATGCAACGTTTTCATATACATTTCTGTCTTTGAGAAGTCTGAAATCCTGGAATACTACTCCGAGATTTCTTCTAAACTTGGGAATCTGGGAATGACGAAGTTTTCTGGTATTCTGTCCCATTACGAAAACATCGCCGCCGGTGGGAAGTATCTCTCTTAAGAGAAGCTTGATCAGAGTGGATTTACCCGATCCGCTGTCACCTACGATGAATACGAACTCACCTTTATCTATTCTGAGAGTGACATTCTTTACAGCGGGATTTCCCTTCTCAGGGTAATTCATGCTGACATCGTCCAGATAAATGATCCCGTTTTCTTCAATGAACTGATCTCTCTCGGCTCTTTTTCTTTCTTTTCTGGTCATTTGTCCTTACCTTAAAATTCGTTCTTTTTCATATATTTCATGTACTTGACGACCATGAGTGCGATCTTGAAAGTGATCGCATCATCAAATACGCGCAGGTCAAGTCCCGTTGTCTTCTGAATCTTATCGAGTCTGTAGACAAGGGTATTCCTGTGTATGAAAAGCTGTCTTGAAGTCTCCGAAACATTCAGTGAATTCTCGAAGAACTTATCGATGGTAGGAAGGATCTCGTCATCGAAATCATCTATATCCTTGCCGTCGAAAATCTCTTTGATGAAAAGTCTGCAAAGAGGGATGGGAAGCTGATAGATAAGTCTTCCGATTCCGAGTCCGCTGTATGAAACAACCTCTCTTTCCTCAAAGAAGATTCTTCCTACATCCGCTGCCATTCTTGCTTCCTTGTATGAACGGCTGACCTCCTTTATCTCGGATGCAATGCTTCCGTAAGCGATCTTGATCCCCACTGCTCCGGCATCTGCAAGAGCGTCCCTGAGTCCTGCGGTCATCTCTTCGATCTCTGCTTCCTGCATGTCGAGTCTGGACATGGGCTGCTCGAGTTCCATTACGACGACAACATCGGTCTCGTCAACAGCGGTAACAAAATCCCTGGGTCTTGCCTGACAGTAATTTCTTACTGTTTCAAGGATATTGATATCCTTGGTGTTAGCTGCCTCGGTGAGAATAACCACTCTGGGGGTATCATTGGCGATATGAAGTTTCTTAGCCCTGCTGTATATATCGACCAAAAGCAGGTTGTCGAGAAGGAGATTCTTGAAGAAGTTATCCTTGTCAAATCTCTCCCTGTAAGCAACGGACAGGCTCTGCACCTGGAATGCTGCCATCTTGCCGAGGGTATAAACATCCTCTCCCGCTCCTGCAACAGCAAGAACGTATTCAAGAGACTGATCGTCATAAATCTTGAAATACTGATTTCCCTTGATTTCCTGTGAATCAGCACCGGATGAAGCAAACTCGCCGGCATCCCTGAGAAGTCCCGGGATTTCTCCGGTAGAAACTACTGTTCTTCCCTCCGGATCCGTGACGGCAAGATCTACTCTTGCTATAGCTTTCAATCCGTCTAAAGTTGCCTGAAGTATCTGATTGGATATCATAAAGCGCCCCTGATAATAATATTAGTTGCCAATTGTTACATTTATATTAAACCCCAACTCATAATATACACAAAAATGCACAAGAAAACAAGAAATATATGTTAAAAATTGGCAAAAAATAACACCCCGACATAATCGGGGTGTTACAAACTGTTCAAAAACCATTATACAGATATGTCAATATTTCCACCTACCGCGGGATTAACGCTTCTCTCAAGAGCAGCAGAGTCAAGCATTTCAACAAGACCCTGACCGTAATCCCTGTTAGTGTCGAGTGCTTTGGCCAAAACAGCGGTGCTTACATCAGCCATGTTCATAGAGTTTTTAAAATTGACCGCCATTGATACGAGTCCCATATCCATATGCGCTCCTCCGGGAGATACTCATTCCCTTTTTATGTAAACTGATGATATCATGTCACAGGCATCATTACAATAAAAGAATTCTTAATTTCTCAGTAAGATGGTGCCTTCACCGATATCGATCTTGTCCTCTTTAAGAAGTTTGCCGACCGCACGTTTGAATTCATTCTTACTCATTCCGGTCTTTTCCCTGATGAGTTCCGGATCGCTCTTATCATAAAAATCAAGCTTTCCGCCGGCTGCCTTAAGCATTTCCAGGATCTTGTCGGCATCCTCATTTCTCTGCATATATCCCTTATCACGGACCGCAAGTTCCAGCCTTCCGTCGTCCATGACTCTGGCTACTCTTGCCGTAACCTTCATGCCGGGAACAAGCTTTTCCGCCGCACCGAACATTTCCTTCTTGGGAATAAGTGCGGAATACTTATCGTCCACCGCAACAAACGCACCGAAATTATTACTTATAAGATAGAGTGTTCCGGTAACAGTATCATCTTTTTTATAATCCGATCTGTCCTCGAGGCTTCTGTATACATCCATCCTGGCGCAGAGTCTGTCCGACTTGTCCGCATACATGGTTACAAGGATCTCATCACCCTGCTCCACCTTATATGTCTGCTGGGCATAGGGAAGGAAAAGGTCCTTCTCAAGTCCCCAGTCAAGAAAGGCTCCGATCTTGGTCACCTGCAAAACCTTAAGTCTTGCAAGTCCTCCGATCATAAGCCTGGGCTCCTGAAGAGTTGCGATCTGTCTGTCCTCGGAATCTCGATAGATGAAAGCATCAAGCTTGTCGCCTACCTGTGTGCCCTCGGGAACGCGTGATGCCGGAAGGAGCACTCTTTCTTTTTCGGATTCGGAAGATCCTTCTTCAGCGAGGTATACTCCAAAGTCCACCTTTTTTACGACAGTCAGTTTTTGTTTATATCCGGTTTTTATCATTTGAATTCCATTACGGCATATGGTTTGCCGTCCTTATCTTCGAGTGAGACGATATATCCGTCTTCTGTCTTCACAAGCCTGGGATAGATCACATCTCCCAGAAAAGCCTGAGAGAGATATCCGACCCTTATCTCTTTTATCTTAACATCTTCCGGAAGAAATGACGCACCCATTGCGACATATTTTCCGTTATTTACATGATGGTTTGCATCCAGATGAACGTTCTGAATGGTTATGGGCAGCATTTTCTCACCGCCTTCGGGAACGGGAATCTTTCTCTTAAAGGGTCCCATCTCAAGGGGTTCTTCCAGAACGTATTTTTCATGCATCAGTTCATTGGTCCTGACGGGAAGATAAGTCTCGGTACTCAGAAGAGACCACACTGAAGCAGCTTTTACTATCGTTTCACCGTTCAGTTTAATACCGAAGCATCTTTTCCCGACAAATCCTTTGAATTCATACGGAAAAGTAAATACTGTGATTCTGTCGCAAAGCTGAGGAAGAGAGGTTATCTCCACCTGCCAGTTGTTGATGACCCAGAAAAATCCGTTCTCCCTGCAATAATCAACCCCAATTCCAAGATCTTCCGACTGGAAAGTCGAACAGTCCTGGAACAGATCTATAAGTGCGGGAATGGTCAGTATTTTATTTTCATCCGTCTGGTGATAACCGACACGAATGTCATATTCGTACATATAACTTCTCCTTATGCAAATGTGGAATACAATATCTCGGCCAATCCTCCCAGAAGAAACAGTATCATACCGGTGTTTAAGATGATGCAGGAAAATCTCTTGCCGGAAGGAATGCTGAGTCTGCCCGGTCTGATAATGATCCGTCCTCTGGCAAGTGTAGCTATAAAAACAGCCAGACCGGCAACTATCAATATATAGACGAGAAGGATAAATCCCATATATCCGAAAAATGAGACAGGATTTTCACTGATAAACTCCATGAGTTCCAAAGTGTCTCCGGATGTGAGGGCTGCATCCAATGCATCTGTATCCGTAAAATTAATGAGCAGCATGGGTATTACACTTCCCATGAAGTTAACGGCTATATGATAACCGATAGTAAGGAAGATGTTTCCGGTTCTCAGATATACATACGCAAGAAATGCACCCAGCAAAAAAGCATATACACCCTGTGTTACGTTTCCGTGGAACACGCCGAACATAAGACCGGTGACGAGAATGGTGACCCAGTCGCCGTAGGGTTTAAGTCTGTCGCAAAGGAATTTTCTGAAAAGGAGTTCCTCGACAATCGGGCCCACAATGACCATTGCAAGAACGTTGACCCACATCTCACCCGTCATTACCAGTTCCTGAACATTATTGGTAGCGGCAGTGGCACTCGGGAAAAATTCCTCGATTACAGTTCCTATATATGTACCTATGATATCGCCGATGCGTATCATACTGTAAGCAACCGCAAATCCGCCGATGATCTGCCAGAAGTCCCACGATGTTTTCTGCGGTGCTTCCGCCGGAACCCTTTCCAGCATAAGCCTGCATAACGGGGTCCCCACAACATACATCGGCAATATTCCCACAAGTATCTTGACCAGATAAATTTCCGTAGCTTCGGGGAAAAAGAAGTATAGAAACAATGCAATTGCGTTACCTACAATTATCGAAATGATCCAGAATGTAAAATAGCTCATTCCGATATTGCTGAAATGCTTTCTCGTGGCACGCTCATCAAAAAAAGGAAACCGAGGCATTCCGAAACCGTTCTGCGGATACCACTGCGGTTCGAATTGGTAATTATTTCCGTCCAATAACGTAACTCCTATAAATGGTTAAAAAAATGCCGAGGACGGTTTCCTCGGCTTTGAGCAGGGCTACAAGGACTCGAACCTTGAAAATGACGGAATCAGAATCCGCTGCCTTACCATTTGGCTATAGCCCTATTTGCATTACGAAAATACATTATATATAAAAGCTCCGAAATATGCAAGAACTTTTTTGAATTATTTTTCGGGCTCGGACAACAGATGACTTATGAACTGTCCCGCAGTTCTGCCCGATACTCCGCCATGGCTCATCTCCCATTGATCACTGAGAAGGAACAGCTTGTCATCCTCCATATGAATACCGTTCCGGTCGGCAAGAGCCCTGACGATCGAATGGTAAAGATTGCGGTCCGGCTTGTAATATCCGATGGTAACTCCGAAGCGGTTTGCAAGTGAAAGCTTTTCTTCCATGGTATCCGATCTGTGGATATCGGCGTTCTGCTCCATATCGTCCCTGTCGGCCCACATTTCGCGGATCAGGTGACGTCTGTTGGAAGTTGCATATATCAGGATATTCGAAGGCTTGGTCTCAAGACCGCCCTCGATGACAGCCTTCAGGAATTTATAATCGGATTCGTCCTCTTCAAAAGAAAGATCGTCCATATATATGATGAATTTGTAATTGCGGTTCTTGATCTGGCTGATAAGCTGGCTTAAATTCCTGAACTGATACTTATATATCTCGATCATTCTAAGACCGCGGTCATAGTATTCGTTCACGATTGCCTTGATGCTTGTGGACTTACCGGTTCCGCTGTCACCGAACAGAAGGACGTTATTTGCCTTTCTTCCCTCGACAAATGCTTCGGTATTGCGGATGAGTTTCTCTTTCTGAAGCTCGTATCCGTGAAGATCCGATAGCACAACATGCTCCATGTTCGCAACGGGTTTAAAAATAACCGTTCCGTCAGGTGCTTCGGCTATCCTGAATGCCTTGTTCAATCCGAACATTCCGACACCGTAATCCCTGTAGAATCCGGTTATTACGGAAAAGAATTCATCGGGACTTTGCGCCCCCGCAAGCTTATCGGAAAGTGCCCTTACTTTCTCGCTGACATTTCCATTATACATAAGAGCCGGCTTTTCGATGGCCCTGTAATTGGTTATGGTACTGAATACATCCGTCTCGAGGATATCCTCAAGCCAGGTAAAGTCATAGTGAAAGAGTTCGATGAACGCCGCAAAATCATTCTTGGCAAAATGATTTACGCTGCCCTCGCTTCCGCCGGTCTTCTCGGCAGTGAGCGTAAAGGGATTTTCTGCGGTAACAAGCAAATAAGTCAGGTAATTCTGCCAGAGATTATGGTCAAACGCATAATCCGTGGATATTTCAAGTATTCTCTTGATCTGGGCATAAACGATCCCGGTCTCGGTTCCGAGATCATATCTTCCGCTCCTTACTTTTCTGCATACCTGCGACAGCTGCATAAGTATAGAATCTTCGGGAAGCGAGCCGTATATCAATAATCTTGATGTAATGTGATCCATGAATTACCTCTTCAGTGACTTATACCTCAAACATCAGATCCTCGTAGGTAGGTACGGGCCACATTCTCTTATCCACAAGAGTCTCAAGCTTATCAACGGGAGCTCTGAGCCGGGCCATTGCGGGTACGACATTGTCTCTGTAGGAAGCAGCCTGCTCCTTGCCGTACTTCATAGCCTTTGCCTCCGAAGTTACCTTCTCGAGTTTTTCCACTGCCTTAAGAACGAGATTAAGCTGTGATGAGATCTCTGCAAGGATCTCGCTTTCAGCAACAGGATCAAGTCCGGCATTTTTTAGCTGGTTGATCGTATCTGCAAGAACCTTCTCATACTTAACAACTGCAGGAATATATAGCTTTCTTGCCATTCCTATCATGACATTTGACTCGATATTGATGCTCTTGGAATAGGTCTCGTAAACGATCTCTTCGCGGGATTCAAGCTCTACCTTGGTATAGATTCCGAATCTCTCGAACAGTTTTACGCTTCTGTCGGTTGTAAGTGCGGATGCTGCATCGACCATGGTACGGATATTGGGAAGTCCGCGCTTTGCAGCTTCTTCAACCCATGCATCCGAATATCCGTCTCCGGAGAATATGATCCTTACATGATCGGTCAGATTCTTCTTGATAAGGTCGTGAACGGCAAGTTCGAAATTATCTGCCTTCTCAAGCTCATCCGCCGCATCACAGAAAGCCTCTGCCACGATGGTGTTGATAGCGGTATTTGCATCCGCAATGGAGTCGGAACTTCCGACCATACGGAATTCGAATTTATTTCCGGTAAAAGCAAAAGGTGAGGTACGGTTTCTGTCGGTCGCATCCTTCTCGATATCCGAAAGAGTTGACACGCCTGTCATAAGTTTGCCGCCGTGAATGGAGTGATCTGCAGCGCCGGTTTCAACAAGCTGTCTTACGACATCCTCAAGCTGCTCACCGAGGAATACGGAGATGATAGCGGGAGGTGCCTCATCCGCACCGAGTCTGTGCTCGTTGCCTACATTAGCGGCACTCTGTCTGAGAAGATCCGCATGATCGTCAACTGCTTTGAGAATGCAGGATAATACGAGAAGGAATCTTACGTTTGCCTCGGGAGCCTCTCCAGGATCAAGAAGATTGACACCCGTGTCGGTGGTAAGTGACCAGTTATTGTGCTTACCGGATCCGTTTACACCTTCATAAGGCTTCTCATTTAACAGGCAGTGAAGTCCTCTTCTCTCCGCAACCTTCTTCATGGTTTCCATGATTATCTGGTTGTGGTCAACAGCAATATTTGCGGTCTCATATATGGGAGCAAGCTCGTGCTGGGCGGGAGCTGCTTCGTTATGCTGGGTCTTGGCGGTAACACCGAGTTTCCAGAGCTCGAGGTTCAGATCTCTCATGAATGCTCCGATTCTTTCTCTGATGGCACCGAAATAATGATCGTCCATCTCCTGGCCCTTGGGAGCGGGTGCTCCGAAGAGAGTTCTTCCCGCAAAGACCATATCGGGACGTCTCAAATACTTATCTCTGTCCACAAGGAAGTACTCCTGCTCGGGTCCTACGGAAGGAGTAACTTTCTTGGACGCAGTATCTCCGAATAATTTAACGATCCTGAGAGCCTGCTCGGAAACTGCCTCCATTGAACGAAGGAGAGGAGTTTTCTTATCGAGTGCTTCTCCGGTATACGAACAGAATGCTGTGGGAATACAGAGGATCACACCGGTTGCATCTTCCTTAAGGAATGCGGGGGAAGTGATATCCCATACCGTATATCCTCTTGCTTCGAAGGTTGCTCTGAGTCCGCCCGAAGGAAATGATGATGCATCGGGTTCACCCTTGATGAGCTCTTTTCCGGAGAAATCCATGATCATTCTTCCGTTTGAATCGGGATGGGAAATGAAAGCATCATGCTTCTCTGCGGTAATTCCGGTAAGAGGCTGGAACCAGTGGGTATAATGGGTCGCACCGTTTTCGATGGCCCAGTCTTTCATGGCACCTGCAACAACATCAGCGGACTTTCTGGAAAGTTCGCCGCCGTGCTGCATCACGGATCTGACCTCCTTAAATACGGCTTCAGGAAGTCTTTCTCTCATCTTACCGAGAGTAAAGACCTTGGAACCGAATATCTCTTCTACATTTACATTTTCGTACATAAAAGCACTCCTTCATCCGGGTCGGAAAGACCCTCTTTTTAGGGCATACACATAACTGATTTTATACATAAGCGGCGTATTTTTCAATGAAAAATACGCCGCCTGTCATCAACCGTCGGACTCTGCTTCCTCTTCCGGTGCTTCCTTTTCGGGTTTAACGTAAAGATTATCGTGAAGATATGACTTATTAGCTTCGAAATCTATTCCGAGAACAGCCATGCCGTCGATGTTCTGATCCCACCAGGTGCCCTCAAGAGGGATGCTTCCGCTCATTCTTTCATATTTGATGATGAAGGGAAGTCTGAGTACCAGTCCGTAGCACTCATTCAGGGTAAGATTCGTGGTAAGGTTCGGACAAAGACCTTCCATCAGCCCGTCCATATTGGTCAGAAGAGCAGCGGGCAGCTTCTTGATTATCTCCTCCATTACCTTTCTCTGACGCTCGGTACGGCCGAAATCGGTTCCCACATATCTGTTTCTTGAATATGCAAGCGCCTGGGGGCCGTTCAGATGAATGACTCCGGGCTCCGTTTCCGTCAGATAATTATATCCGAATTCGTGACCCGTAAGTTCGTTATACTCGTTCAGATAAGCGTTGACCCATCCGATCTCCTCGGCAGTAAGTTCGATATCAACACCGCCTACGGCATCTACAACTCCTGCAAACGCCTCGAAATTGACCAGAACATATCTGTTAACCGGAATATCGAAATTCTTCTCGATGGTCTCCATGAGAAGTTCGGGACCGCCGAAAGCATATGCTGCATTTAGTCTGTTGGAACCGAATCCGGGTATCTCCACATATACATCCCTGAGGATCGAGGTCATCAGGATCTTTCCGCTCGTCTTGGAGATCGAAACAAGGATCATCGCATCACTTCTTCCGTCCTCTCCGTTAAGCCTCGAGTCATTCCCGATAAGAAGTATATTGGTTACTCCGTCCGCACTGAGCGCTTCCTTATCAAGGTCACCTGCAGATTCATATTTCATCATTCCGTACGCCTTCCTGGTCATGGCATAGGAAACTCCGAGTCCGATCGCAAGGATGATCAGAGCACAGACAAATATGGTGACCAAAAAGCTCTTGAAAGGATTTCTCTTTTTCCTGCGAGGCTTTTCCTTTCTGCCTCTTCTGCGCCTGTCATCATATGCATCTTCGCGGTATCTCGGCTCAGGGCGGCGTCTAACATCTTCCGTACGACGTCTTACATCTTCGGGACGGGAGGGTGCCTTACGTCGAACCCTGTTATCTACGGGCTCATACTGCGGCCTGTTTCTCTCATATCCGTTTACGTCTTCCCTGTACATACGGCCGTCGGTTCTGCCTGCGGGGCGCCTGCTGCCACCCTGCCTTGATGGTCCGGGCCTTCTTGCATCGTAATCTACATATCCGTCATAATCATTTTCGTTGTAATATATGGGTCTTTCCGGCATACGGTCATTTCCGGAACGTGTTTTTCTATCATTACTCATAACAAATACCTCTCGGGCTCTTTACAGTACGAGCCTCATCACATCCCCCGCTTCGGGGCGTGCCTCCTTTCCGCATTCCAAAACAGCTTTGATCATTTCGCTGGCATGTGGACAATTCTCCATCTCGTTTCCGTCAGGTCCGAACATCTTAACGGCCTTAGCTCTCAAATTGCTTCCGTCCGGTTTCATGACCTGGATCTCATCTCCGACAGAGAATTTATTCTTTTGCATAAATGTGACAACAGTGTCACTACCTTGAGACTCGGCAGTTTCTATGCTTCCCAGATAGACTGCCTTGCTCTTATATGTCGTGCCGTCATATATCTGGCCGTCACTTCCGGGGTTCCCGTAGAAGAAACCGGTCCCGTATGGCCTGAACGTAGTCATGGATATCTGATCGGCGTAGACTTCTTTTCTCGATTCATACAGTTCGGGCGAATCAAAATAATCATCTATCGCGCATCTGTATGTTCTTGCAACCGACGCAACATAAAGGGGATTCTTCATCCTTCCTTCCACTTTGAGGGAATCTATTCCGGCATTTATCATGTCGGGAAGGTGATCGATCATACACAGATCTCTTGAACTGAATATGAACGTTCCTCTCTCGCTCTCCTCAACGGGCATGTATTCGCCGGGTCTGCTCTCTTCACAGACATAATATTTCCATCTGCAGGGATGTGTGCACGCTCCGCGGTTCGAATCCCTCCCCGTCATATAAGACGAAAGCAGGCATCTTCCCGAATATGATATGCACATCGCGCCGTGGACAAATGCTTCTATCTCCATATCCGCAGGGATATTTGCCCTGAGTTCTGAGATCTCCTTAAGGGACAGTTCTCTTCCGACAACTATTCTCCTTGCACCCTGTCTGTACCAGAAATTACATGTAGCATAATTTGTATTGTTGGCCTGGGTCGAGATATGGATCACGCTTTCAGGCCAGTTTTCCTTACACAGATCGAACATTCCGGGATCCGCTATAAGGATCGCATCGGGCGTTTCGGGCATCTGCGACAGCTCTTTAAAATACTTTGCGGCATCCTTAAGATCATGGTTATGCGCGAGGATATTGGCCGTGATATAGACCTTTACCCCCTGAGCATGTGCCTTTATAATGCACTCCGCCATCTCATCAAGGCCGAAATTCTGAGCCTTTGCACGAAGTGAAAAGAATTCGCCGCCCATGTATACGGCATCTGCTCCGTATCTGAGTGCTGTTTCAAATGTATCCGGTCCTCCCGCGGGAAGCAGGAGTTCGGGCTTTTTCTTATTGTTCATTATTTCCTCCTGCCTTGTAACTGACGGTCACGCCGTCAGCCATAGGTAGTATTGCCGATGTAAGAAGCGGATTCGATGCCACTTCACTCAGGTACATTCTCATCCTGTCGTGAATGGTCCTGTCCCTTCTCCTTACGGCGTATCTTGATTCGATAACATCGCCGTCCTGAAGACAATTATCGGAAACGAGCATTCCTCCCGGAGAAAGAAGCCTTATCAGTTCGGGAAGGAATGTGATGTACTGAGCCTTGGCAGAATCCAGGAAGATAAAATCATACGATCCGCTTTCCAGCGTCGTAAGGATCTTCTCTGCATCTCCCTCGAGAAGCCTGATCCCGTGCTTGCTGCCTGCGGCATATCTCTCAAAGTTTTCTTTTGCCTTGACGATCCTGGGTTCGTAGTTTTCTATAGTGGTTATCGCAGCATCCGGTGCGTACTCGTGCATAAGCAGTGCGGAGAAGCCGACAGCGGTACCCACTTCCAGGATATTTACGGGCTTTACGTATCCCATCAGGAATCTGAGAAGTCCGCAGACGGAAGGTCTTATTATCGGAATTCCGCCTTCAAGTGCTTCACTTTTTACCGCTTCAAGGCTGTCCGTAAGAGGAAGCGATGTAAGCTCTATGAATTTTTCCGTACGATCTATATGCATAATCCGGTGTTTTTTTCCTAAAAAGGGCGTCCCTAAGGACGCCCCCACATTTTGATCAATTTTCCCCTGTGTTTTCTGTCTGCTCTTCGGATTCGCCTTCTTCCGTCAATGCAGATTCATCTGTAATATTTTCCGTGGATGCCGATACCGGCGGTGCGAGGATCGCTTCATCCGCCTCCTCTTCCACTGCATTTAACTCAGCCATCTGAGCAAACATCTCTTCAGCGGTCTGGTCGGTACTGAAAGTGTATGTACCGCCCTTTACGCCTTCACGATATTCGGAAGCGTAATACTGGATTGCAAAAAGGATCGCATCCCTTGAAAGACCTTTTTCTTCAAAGAGTTCGCCGAGCTCCTTGGCATTAAAATCGACGGGTACCTCTACGGTCACCTCACGTCCGTAACCTACGGGCGCAACGGGCTCCTCGGTAAAAACTCTGTAGCCGAGGTCGTAGCATCTGGTGGCACCTTTGACCACGAAATATACTATTATCACCCACATCACGACTCTGAAAACCATATCCAGAACCGAGAGGGATAAAAACATTGCTTTCTTTTTATTCATGTCCTTACTGTGCGGTCTTTACCGCTTCATTCAAAATCGAGCGCTTCCGTGATGCGGTACGTGGTATCCTGCATCATCTTACAGAGTGCAAGCTCTGCATCAAAAAACTGATCCGCCGCCGGATTCTGCGCTCTGAATCCGAGCATTTCCGTCCTGAAGGAATCATATTCACCCAGGTCAATGTCGTCGGACTGTTGAAAATTATAATTCCTTGTCCTGAAATCATCAACCCTGCGCTTTAATTCGGGATCTTTCTTAAGTTCATCAAGAGCATGTCTGTAATCCTGATAAACCTCAGATCCTTTAAGCGCGGCTATATAGGTCTGCAGTGCGGCTTCGATGTATTCCAAAACTATCTCCTATACTTCCTCGATAATGGGAAGGATCATGGGCTTACGCTTGAGATTCTTCCATACGAAATCGCCTATGGAATCCTTGACCGAGGTTTTGATCGTATTCCAGTCGGCACCCGAATCGATGCATTTCTCAACGGTCATAAGAGCCACTTCCGATGCCTGGGATAACAGGTCTTCGGATTCCTTGATATATACAAAGCCTCTCGAGACGATATCGGGACCTGCAATAAGCTGGCCTTCGGAGGTAATGCTCATGCAGACGATTATGATTCCGTCCGCGGCAAGCCTCTGTCTGTCTCTGAGAACCACATTTCCTACATCACCGACTCCGGATCCGTCTACGAGGATATCTCCAACAGGTACCTTACCGTTTATCTCGGCACTGTCGGGAGTGAGTTCAAGAATATCTCCGCTTGAAAGGATCTTGATACGGTCCTTGGAAAAACCGAGATCCTGTGCGATCGCAGCCTGTGCCATAAGATGCTTGTATTCCCCGTGAACAGGCACGGAAAACTTAGGCTGAACCAGACTGTAGATAAGCTTTATCTCTTCCTGGCAGGCATGTCCGGATACATGAACATCCTGGTATGCCACGCGTACTCCTTTTTGAAGGAGCTGGTTAATGATCTTGGTAACGGGCTTCTCATTACCCGGAATGGGATGGGATGAGAAAATAACCGTATCTCCCGCACCGATGGTGATCTTCCTGTGAGTTCCGTCGGCCATTCTCGAAAGTGCGGCCATACTCTCTCCCTGGCTTCCGGTTGTGATGATGACCTGCTTATCGGCGGGTATCTCCTTCATCTCATCGAGAGTTACGAGAGTATTTTCGGGAATTTCAATGCGCTCAAGGCGCTGTGCGGTATCAATGATATTGACCATGCTTCGGCCCTCGACGGCAACTTTTCTGCCGAATTTGTAGGCCGTGTTGATGATCTGACGAACTCTGTCAACGTTCGATGCAAAGGTCGCAACAAATATCCTCGAGTTCTTGTTCTGCTCAAACAGATTGTCAAAGATCGGCGCAAGGGTTTTCTCGGAAGGAGTAAAGCCCGGACGCTCTGCGTTTGTGGAGTCGCACATAAGTGCCAGTACTCCTTTTTTTCCGATCTCGGCAAATCTCTGGAGGTCGATGGAATCTCCGTATACTGGAGTATAGTCAACCTTGAAATCTCCGGTATGAACAACGCATCCGACGGGAGAATATATCGCAAGTGCCGCAGCATCAACGATACTGTGATTTGTACGGATAAATTCAACCCTGAACGCTCCGAGGTTTATCGACTGTCCGAAAGTTACGACTTTACGTCTGATGCTCTCGGTAAGGTTGACTCCCTGTGCGGAATGCTCCTTGTCATACTCCGAAAGCTTATGCTCGATGAGTCCCATCGTAAGTCTCGTAGCATATACGGGAGCACCTACCCTTGCGAGGATATAGGCGATCGCGCCGATATGATCCTCATGTCCGTGGGTGATGACGAAGCCCTTGAGCTTGTCATAATTTTCCTCGATATACGACACATCGGGAATAACGAGGTCTATTCCCAGCATGTCATCCTGTGGAAATGCGAGTCCGCAGTCCACAACGATAATACTGTCTTCATATTCGAAGGCAGTGATGTTCATTCCGATCTGTTCAAGTCCTCCCAAAGGGATGATCTTAAGCTTGGACGTCGGAATCTCTGTTTTATTGTTAGCCAATATAAATTTTCCTTTCTCCTGTGGAAAAAGAAATCTTCATTCCGTTACTCTTCGTCTCTTTCAAGAGAGATATCATCAAGAAGGTCCTCAAAAACAGGTGCCAGGGCATCGAGCTCGTCATCGTCAGATACGATCACGTATCTGCTCTCCTCTTCGCCTTCTTCCGACATGTCCTTGAGGATAAGAGCCTCTCCGTCGCCTTCTTCAAAGTCGGTAACCAGGATATAGTTATGCCCACCAAGCCTGGTCTGCTCCAATACGAAGAATTCAACGGGGTCTGCTCCCTCGGGTTTAAAGATTATCTTTTCCAGTTTCTTTTCGTTTTCTTCAATCATGTTTATAGGTTTCCCTGTTCATGTAGCTCTGCAGGATAAGCTGCGCGGCTATCATATCAACATATTTTTTGTGCTCGTTTTTCGGAACGCCGGCTTCGTCCATGATCTCATCGGCTTCCACGGTCGTAAGTCTCTCATCTTCCATAATGACTTCGAGTCCCGTTCTGCGTCTTAAGCTGTCCGCAAACTCATTTGTAAGGCGGACTCTTTCTCCTTCATCTCCCGAGAGCATCAGGGGATTTCCGAGAATTATTTTCCCAACGTCATATTCGAGGATAAGGGCCTCGATACGTGCGAGGGTCTTGCGTAGTTTGGACGGATGATCGCGCCTTATTATCTCAACAGGTGAAGCTGCAAGAAAAAGCGGGTCGCTGACCGCAACACCCACTGTCTTCGACCCGAAATCCAAACCCATTAATCTTTTTCCGTTTGCTTCCATCAGGCGATACCGAAATCAGTTCCAGCCCTTGCTTGCAATATATTCCAAGAGAAGCTCTTCAACCAGTTCATCTCTCTCAACCTTCATGATGAGAGATCTTGCACCCTTATGGCTGGTTATATAGGTGGGGTCTCCGCTCATGATATATCCGACGATCTGATTGACGGGATTATACCCTTTTTCCTGAAGGGCTTCGTATACCTCCTCAAGAACCGATGCCGCACCCGAATCATCGGTGGGCACCTCGAAATACTGAGTATGTGAATTGTCCCCGGGCATCAGATCACCTCCCGTTCCCTCATTTGTTCATACATAAGTGATTTTACCCCAATAACCTCGTAATTTCAAGTTTAGGGACTCCCCGGCATGCGGAAAACCTTCAAATTAATGCGTCTTTTGGTTGCGGTCAAGGGTCTAAACTGATAAAATGTGTCACGCACATGAATTAATGAGGCTTCAAATCATGAATAAAGAGATATTCAATACATTTTTGATCAAATATGCCGAGATTGGCATCAAAGGCAATAACAGGTATCTTTTTGAGGATGCGCTCTGCGCACATATCGGTGCCGCTATGAAGACCATTCCCGGAAGATATATCACCCGCAAGACTCCCGGAAGAATCTTCCTGGAGTGCTATAACGATGAGAAAAAGGGCGATTTCGACTTCGATAAGGCAGTCGAAAAGCTCACTCATATCTTCGGGATCGTGCACATCTGTCCCGTTATCGTAACCGATGACGACGGAGAGGAAAGACTCAGGGAAAAGTGCGTTGACTACTGGAGAAGCATGTACGGCGATGACGCCGCCGGAACTTTCAAGGTTTTCTGCAGAAGGGGAAGGAAGAATTACCCCTTAAATTCCATGGAAGTTGCAGCAGATATCGGCGAAGCAATGATCGATGCATTCCCCAATATCAAGGTGGATGTCAGAAAGCCCGATAAATTCCTCAATGTCGAGATCAGGGACAAGATCTATATCTACAGCGAGACCATAGAAGGCCCCGGCGGAATGCCTGTCGGAACCAACGGAAAAGGAATGCTCCTTCTCTCCGGCGGAATCGATTCCCCCGTAGCGGGTTACATGATCTCAAAAAGAGGCGTATCCCTGGATGCGGTATATTTTAACGCTCCTCCATACACTTCGGAGAGAGCAAAGCAGAAGGTTATCGACCTTGCGAAGATCATCTCCGCCTACACCGGTCCGATCAACCTTCACATCATTAATTTCACCGACATTCAGCTTGCAATCTACGAAAAGTGCCCGCATGACGAGCTGACCATCATCATGCGCAGATATATGATGAGGATTGCCGAGCACCTTGCTTACGAAAACGGATGCCACGGACTTATCACAGGTGAAAGTGTCGGACAGGTCGCATCCCAGACCTTCGCTTCGCTTGTATGTACCAACGAGGTCTGTACCCTTCCGGTATTAAGGCCCCTTATCGCATTTGATAAGCAGGATATCGTAGAAATCTCCGAGAAGATCGGAACCTACGAGACTTCGATCCTTCCCTATGAGGACTGCTGCACGATCTTCGTTGCAAAACACCCCGTAACAAATCCCAGCAGACCCGTTATCCAGAAGCACGAACACAAATTAGACGACGTTATAGAAGATCTTCTGGCCAAGGCATACGAAACCGACGAAATCATAGAAATAGGTAAATAAGCGTAAAAAAAGACCGAAAGCATATGCCTTCGGTCTTATGTCTTAATTCGTAAGGATTATACCTGATACTGCTTAAGAACCTCGAGAACATCATCAGCGCCGCCTTCGGTGTGGATGTTGAGGTCGATAGGCTTGGAAAGATCAAGGCTGAAGATACCCATGATGGACTTAGCATCGATTACGTATCTTCCTGATACAAGGTCGAAATCATATTCGAACTTGGTAATGTCGTTAACGAAGCTCTTTACCTTGTCGATTGAATTAAGAGAAATCTTTACTGTTTTCATTATGAAAGTACCTCCTTATTTCTCTGAAAATAGCGTTTTCCATAGGTGCTACGTTGTCATCATATCGAGTTGAAAATAGAATGTCAAGGCAGTAAAAAAGCTAAATCTTGAGGCAATTTAACTTGAAAACTATAGCTTTCCACAACTTAGGGTGTAAGGTCAACGCATACGAGACGGAAATAATGATGCAAAACGCACAAGATGCAGGCTATGAAATTGTGCAGTTTTCACAGTTTTCCGACATTTATGTGATCAACACTTGTACCGTAACAAATATAGCTGACAGAAAAAGCAGGCAAATGCTTCACAAAGTCAGAAAACTAAACCCCGATGCCGTCGTCGTGGCCGTCGGCTGTTATGTCCAGACAGGAAAGGATGCCCTTTTAAAAGACCCTCTTGTAGACATCTGTATCGGAAACAACCACAAGGGTGAACTTGTTAAGATCCTTGATGATTTCTTTGTGAATCAGCGTAAGAAAACCGCCATCATCGACGACCTCGGAATTCCTTCGGATTATGAGAAGATGACCCTCGATACCGTAACCGACAGGGTCAGAACCTTTGTTAAGATCCAGGACGGCTGCAATCAGTTCTGTACATACTGTGCGATACCTCTCGCAAGAGGCAGGGTAAGAAGCCGCGATAAAGAAGAGATCGTAACCGAGATCAAAACTCTTGTTGAAAAGGGATGTAAGGAAATAGTCCTGACAGGAATCCACGTAGGTTCATACGGGATCGACATGGATGAGAACGGCAATCAGTCCGGTGACTACGGCGGATACAGCAAGCTGATAGATCTGGTCGAAGAGATCTCCGGGATCGAAGGACTCGGAAGGATAAGATTAAGTTCCGTAGAACCCAGAATAATCACTGACGAAAACGCAAAGCGCCTTGCCGCACTTCCCAATCTCTGTCCCCACTTCCATCTCTCGCTTCAGAGCGGATGTGATGCGACTCTTAAGAGAATGAACAGGCACTACTCCACAGATGATTATTACGAAAGCGTTCTCGCTCTCAGAAAATATTTCGACGATCCCGCAATTACAACCGATGTCATCGCAGGCTTTCCCGGTGAAACGGATGAAGAATTTGATACCACGGTTGCTTTTGTAAAGAAGGTTGCCTTCTCCGACATGCACATATTCAAATTCTCTCCGAGGAAGAACACAAAGGCAGCGGTAATGGACGGACAATTGTCCGAAGATATTAAGAATAAACGAAGCGATGTACTTCTCGATCTTGCTCTTGAAGGTGCGGGCAGATACATGAAGAGCCACATAGGCAGAACCGAGGAAGTCCTTCTCGAAGAAGAGAAAACAATCCTCGGTAAGAAATATATGATCGGACACACTCCCGATTACATTCCGGTTGCGGTTCCTTCAGAAGGACAGCCCCCGGGTGATATAGTAAACGTAACGCTCTCGGGAATGCTCACCGATGAGATAATGAAATAGTTTGACACATATAAAAAGGTGACACAGGCCAGATTCCGTGTCACCTTTTCTTTATTCAAGTGTGAATTTCTGTGTATTGCTTCCGTAAGTCCCTTCGTACTCACCTTTAAATCCCGTGACTTCGGCGAATCCTTCGCTGTCTGTGTGAACCGTGTACTCTGTACTCCAGTCCTCTTTGATCATCTTCTTCAGCTCTGTATATGCAGGCTTGATACTTCCGTCTTTCCTTACAAGTCCGCTGGGTGCTCCGAGCCAGGCGCCATCCGCAAAATCCCAGCCCGTAACCGCTTCTACCAGCGGATGTGCAAAGAGAATTTCCATCATCTCCTTCCACTCCTTACGCTGTCTTTCCTCACCTTCGGGAGTTGTGGGCCATTCTTCGGGCTGGTAATCATTAAGATCCACAATCTCGGGAGGCATAAGATCTCCCGAGATAAGTGTATTTTCGGTAAAGTGAAGAGGAAGTCCGAAGAATGAGAATCTGTCGAGAATATCTTCAAGCTTTTCCCTTCCCATATATCCCTGATGCTGGTGTGTCTGAATTCCGATAGCGGAAATGGGGACTCCGGCATTGAGGAGTCCGTCGATCAGGATCCTGTAACTTTCGGAGAGATTGAAGTCATTGATAAGAAGTGTAGCATCGGGATTGGCTGCCTTTGCGGCTTCGAACACTTCCTTAACAAGCTTTACTCTTCCAAGGTCTTTGCAGATTCTTGTGACAGCATTGTCATATCTGTCATATACCTGCATGATAACAACTTCGTTGATCACATCCCACACATCTATAACGCCCTTGAACGCACTGACGTCGCGGTTTATACGATCGAGCTGCTTGCTCAGGATCGTTGCATTGTCATATTTCATAAGCCAGTCCGCGCAGACGGTGTGCCAGCAAAGAGGATGACCTTTGAGCTTAACGCCTTTACCTGCATAGTACTTTGCGCTTCTCATCATCGGCTCAAAATTGGTCTTGCCTTCTTCGTGCTCGTATCCGCCCCAGTAAAAATGCATGGTTCCGTAATTGACAAGATCAAGCCACTCATTAATCTTCTTCAGGTAAACAGCGCCCTCTGCATCCGGCACTTTCTCTCCGTTTAATATCTCATCGGGGGGAAGAAAATCATAAGCTCCCACACCAAATAAGAATTTGTGATTCTTAAGCTTAACCTTAACATCCGCATTTGCGAGAGGTGCTCCAGCATTATCCGTGAATTTGATCCTTGCCGTTGCTTTTCTGTGTGCGTATCTGTCAGACATATATACCTCCAAAACCGTTTGTTTACCCCGTTTCCGGTTTGTTTATGCAGAAATTATATCATAGCCGTTTTTACAAACTTACCGATTAATTGCTCACTTTTTCCTCATTTTTGTTGTAAAAAAGGACGGGCATTTAACGCCCGTCCTTTCATCTTCTTCACGTTTATTGATCCTATTTATTTTCTGGTAAATCTCTTTAATCTCGGAATGATCTCAGAGAGTGCATTTAATGCATCGTCAATCTGTTCTGCTGTAGTTTCACAGGACATGGAGATTCTTACAGTCGACTCCAGCAAAGGTTTATCCAGAGAAATAGACGTAAGCGTTGCGGAAGGCGCTCTCTTATGTGTGGAACAAGCGCTTCCGGCAGATACATATACTCCGTAGTCTTCCAGGGCATGGAGAAGAACCTCCGCCCTTACTCCGTTTACGGAAACGGAGATAATATGGGGTGCGGTCTGACGAATGTTTTCTGCGCCACCCTCGGTCAATCCGTTTATACTTACACCATCTATCTTAAGGGCTTCATCTATAAAATGCTTCTTAAGCCCGTAGAGTCTTTCTATATCGGAATCGAATTCCTTATAAAGCATCTGTGCGGCCATGGCCATTCCTGCGATACCCGGAACATTTTCAGTGCCGGACCTTAACCCTTTCTGCTGGCCTCCTCCGTAAGTGATGGGAACGATCCTCACACCGTCACCGATATAGAGAACTCCGACGCCCTTAGGACCGTGAATCTTGTGAGAACTAATGCTCATCAGATCTATCCCGAGCTTTGAAGGATTGATCCTGGCTTTTCCGAAGCCCTGAACCGCATCCACATGGAAAATGCACTCGGGGCATTTAGCCTTGATAAGCTTTCCTGCTTCCTCGATCGGCTGGACAGATCCGATCTCGTTATTGGTATGCATTATAGAAACAAGTATGGTTCCTTCGATAAGCGCGGCATCAAGTTCATTAAGAGATATTCTTCCGCTCTTATCGGTTCCGAGATATGTTACTTCAAAACCATTGTCTTCCAGATATTTAAATGCATTCAAAACAGCGGGATGCTCGATCTTCGTTGTGATGACATGCTTTCCCCTTCTCTCGAGTGCCCTTGCAGCACCTATGATAGCAGTGTTGTCCGATTCTGTTCCGCCGGAAGTATAGAGAATATTCTTCTCATTACATCCGAGTATTCCGGCAAATATATTCGAAGCATTACGGATATGTTCTTCCGCCACAACACCCATATGATGCATACTCGAAGGGTTGCCGTAATCTTCTGTCATTATTTTGGTCATAAGCAAAGCCACTTCCGGAAACACCCGTGTAGTGGCAGAGTTGTCGAGATATATTTCTTTCATGTTCTTTACCGTTCTTTTTTATTTACGACTTGTCGTCAAAAAGGAAAACAAGCCAGCTCATCACAGTCATTGCTGCGGTTTCCGTTCTTAAGATCCTTCTTCCCAGTGTGATGGGGACAAATCCGCTTTCGGATGCCTTAGCGACTTCTTTTTCATCAAAGCCGCCTTCGGGGCCTATGAACACACCGATCGATGCACCGCTTTCAACCTTGGAGAAGATATCTCTGGTAGCGGCCATGTTCCCTGCAAGTTCATAGGGCATAAGTCTAATATCGAGAAGGCCCGCATCTTTCATGGCTTCTTCAAAATCCATTACGGGACCGACGGCCGGGATGATGCCTCTCTGGCTTTGCTTTGCCGCGGCCTCGGCGATCTGCTGCCATCTTGCGCACTTGCTCTGGGTCTTTTTGTCATCAAGCTTAACAACGCATCTGGACGTCCTTACGGGCACGATCCTCACCGCACCGAGCTCAATGCATTTCTGGATAACGGTCTCAAGCTTATCTCCCTTGGGAAGTGCCTGATAGATCGTTACCTTTACGGGAAGCTCGGTATCATCTTCTTTGATGAATCTTATATCACAGATAACTTCGGATTCGGTGTATTCTTTGACCGAGCAGCGGTATTCCCTTGGCTGACCCTGGACTCTTACGCTGAACTCTTCACCGGTCTTCATCCTGAGCACGTTTTTAATGTGATTGTAATCATCACCGTCAATTACGATCCTGTGCTCATCGGTATTTACTTTTGAAGCATCTGCAAAAAACTGTGTCATATACTATAGGATTATTTACGGGCCACCACAGAGCTCCACTCGCCCTGTCTTGATACATCAAGAACGGTAAGCCCTGCTTTTTCCATCGCTTCAATAACGATGTTTTCTTTTTCGTTAAGGATACCTGAGGTGATGTAGATTCCGCCTTCCTTAAGCATCAAGGGAACAACGGGTGTGATCGAAGTCAGCACCTCTGCAAGGATATTTGCCACAACAATTTCGTAACTTCCGATGCCTGCCTGCTTCTGAATATCTTCGTTATTAACGATATTTCCGATGACAAGCTCGAACTTATCGGAGGGAATGTCATTGTTTTTAAGATTCTCTTCAACTGCAGCTTCCGCACAGATGTCAAGATCCGTTCCGAACGCCTTGCCGGCACCGAACATCAGTCCAAGAATAGCAAGGATTCCGCTTCCGGTTCCTATATCCAGGATTCTGCATCCGTCGCTGACATACTTTCTGATGTTGCGTATACAAAGCTGTGTCGTATCGTGCATTCCGGTTCCGAATGCGGTTCCGGGATCTATATGGAGTACATACTTGTGAGTATCTCCCTCGGGTACTTTCTCCCATGAAGGGATCACGAGAATGTCATCCACTTCAAAAGAATGAAAATAGTTCTTCCAGTTATTGAGCCAGTCGATATCCTCGGTCTCGGTTACTTCTACGCTTCCTTCACCGATCTCCATATAGCTCTTTATGTCTTCAAGAACCTCTTCAATCTGCGAAAGAACTTCTTCTTTGGTAACTTTCCTGATATCGCCTGCGGTATTAGCCGCACCGATCGTCATGGTTCCGGGCTCGGGCTCTCCGCCTAACAGAAGGAGTCCGTCATCACCCGTCTCCACAAAGAAGTTAAGATAAGCCGTTCCGTCATCGATTCCCGTTTCGGGAAGTATGTCTACAAACATCTGCTCCTTCTCGAGAGGTGAAAGAGGAACATTGTCCTCAATCTGTGCTCCTTCAAGGCCGATATCATAAAGATCGCTTATGATGATATCTTCGGCTTCAGTATTTGTTTTGATCCTGAATCTTGTCCACTTCATTATTTGTTTTCATCCTCATTGCATCCGCAGTTACTCTTGAAGCTTACTCTCGCTCCCGCTTCAACGGATTCGGTAATGAAAGTATTGGATCCTATGATCGCATCATGTCCGATAACAGTCTCTCCGCCAAGGATTGATGCTCCGGCGTAGATGGTAACTCTGTCTTCAATGGTAGGGTGACGCTTTACACCGCGAAGAGTCTGTCCTCCCCTTGTTGAAAGTGCACCGATGGTAACACCCTGATAGATCTTTACATAGTCACCGATTATGGTGGTCTCACCGATTACGATGCCTGTTCCGTGATCGATAAAGAAATACTTTCCGATAGTAGCACCGGGGTGAATATCGATTCCGGTGCGTGAGTGCGCATGCTCTGTCATCATTCTGGGAATAAGAGGGATTCCGAGAACAAAAAGCTCATGTGCGATACGGGCTGTTACTATCGCACGGAGTCCGGGATAGCACAGAATGATCTCACTATGATTGTAAGCTGCGGGATCTCCTTCAAAAAATGCCTGCACATCGGTGTCGACGTACTCTCTGATATGAGGGATCCTGAGCATGAACTTCTCTGTCAGTTCCTCTGCAATCTTTGCTCTTTCTTCATAAGAGGTTCCGGCATACTCAGGTTTCTGATTAAGGGATATGGTGATCTGCTTTTTGAGATTATAAATAATATCCTCTGTCAGAACCGTAAGTCTGCTGTTCAGATTATAGAATTTGTAATTCTTCTCGCGGATATACCCGGGAAAGATCATCTTAAATATTTTCGACAAGATATCATTGACCGCATCCTTATCGGGCTGATCGGATACATCGGTCTTATTGATGATCCTGTCTTCTTTGTAATCCGCCAAAATGGTGGATACTATTTTCTCAAGTTCAAGATTCTTATTATCGTTTGCCATAATATGATCTCCTGTGTATAGGGAACTATATTATAATATCCCAAATCCCCCGCATTTGCCACTTTAAAACACCTTTACAAGAAGAAGCCTGCCTTCACCTACGCATATACAAGCTCTTTTGCCCGGAAGGACCTCGTTACTGATACCGTACTGGTAATCACAGGTTATCTCTCCGCCGTCTAACGGATATTTAGCTCCTTCTATCTTGATTCCCTTCGCACAACCCGTCATGTTAAGGAGCGAAAAGTAAGAATAGCTGTCCTCCACATACACGGGCTTATCGGATACGATCTCCATCTCGGAATAATCATCGATGATACATCCTTTTTTCCCAAGTGAATCCAGATAAAGAAGAATTGAGATGTTTCCCATCGTATGATCGAATCTGTTTCCCACAACTCCGGCAAAGAGAAATTCTTCAAATCCTCTCTTTACAGCTTCCTTAACCGCATAGAATGTATCGGTATCATCCTTCTCACAGGGAAGTGTTATCGTCTCGACATTCATATGAGGATCGGATGCGGAATCAAAATCCCCTATTATAAGATCGGGCTTTATGCCGAACTTATCCATATGCTTAAGTCCGCCGTCGCAGAAAACATAGAAATCATCCGGCCTCAGACTATTTTTTACAAGTTCGTATTTGGTGATATCGGCATTGCCGATAATGACACATCTTTGCATTTCGTTAACCTTCTTTACATCAGGTGATTACAGGCTTCGTAAATTGTATCATGTTTTGCGGAGTTTAACCCAATGTCTTTACAAATCCCCCCCGCACGAATACGATATTATTATGCTTACAGAAGACGAAAAATACATGAAGGAAGCCATCAAACTGGCTAAAAAAGCATCGGCTGCGGGCGAGGTTCCGATAGGCTGTGTCATCGTAAGAGACGGCCGCATCATCGGACGCGGATACAACAGGAGAAATACCGACCGTTCCACGCTCTCCCATGCCGAAATGAATGCCATCAAGAAGGCAAGTTCCCATCTTAAAGACTGGCGCCTTGAAGATTGCACCATGTATGTAACTCTCGAACCCTGTCAGATGTGTGCGGGGGCATGCATCCAGGCAAGAATCCCGAGAGTCGTCATCGGCTGTCTTTCTCCCAAATCGGGAAGCTGCGGTACCGTAGCATCAATCCTTGGAAATGAAGCGTTCATGCACACCTGCGAGATTGAAACAGGGGTACTCGCGGATGAATGCAGTGCCGTTCTCAAGGAATTTTTCATCCGCATGAGAGCGGAAAAGAAAGCACTCGACCAGGCTTACAAATAAGGGGAATCCAAAACAATAATCGTATTAAGGAGGCGTTTTTATGTCCGTAATGACAAGGCCTGAAGTAAAGACCATCCCGGGGGGTAAATTCTGGGAGCATACCTATGAGCACTTTTACCTCAAGGCGTATGTGCCCGATAACAATATCGAAGGTCAGGTAAATAACTATACCTTCAGAGCACCTCTCTTACTGGTTTTCGAAGAAAATAAAACAGACATAGGCGATGCGATTTCTTTTGCGGAGCGTACAGGACTTGCAAAGATCGCATCCGCAGTTGATGCATCTGTTCTTTTCATCTATCCCACTTGTGAAGGCGGCTGGGACAACGCCACCGCAGAACTCTACAAGGAACTTATCTCACAGGTCAAAATGCATCCTGAGTACGAAGACGGAATCGCAGAGATTCATGACTTCTTTACACAGGAGTTCAAAGGATATTTCATCAGAGGCGCTATCTTCAGAGCAGATATCTACAGCTACGGAAAATCAGCGGACTATGTGGCAAGAACCCTTCTTAAGCAGATTGACGGCGAATATCTCTGGGGCCCCGGCGATATCACTCCCGCCATGTGTTCCATGGAAAGGCTCAGTCTGGTGCCCACTGTCGAAAGGAAAGATATTCCCGTTATCTCCGTAGGAAACAGAGATGAGATCAATGCGGCATTTGATGACTGCAAGTACGTTCTTATCAAAGACAGTGCGGATTACGAAGCGGACTTTGGGGCATTCGTAAGAAAGTATAAGAGATGGTGCGGAGAGATCCAGATCGAGCCCGATTTTAAAGAGCTTAATATGACGGAAGAGCCCGGCATCACGGAAGTAAAGACTTCTCCCGACAACAAGTGGAAGTACAAGGATAAGCCTTCACACAAAGTCGGATATTTCGCATATTACAACAACGGAATCATGGATAAAGGTCCCGTTCCTCTCGTCATGGGATTCCACGGCGGCGGAGATACATCCATGTATCTGACATTCGTTGCAGGATGGTGGGAGATCTGCCACAAGTACGGATTCCTCTTCGTATCCGTTGACGATCATCTCTCCGTAACGGCAACCGAAGTCATGGATGTCATCGCAGACCTTAAGACCAAATACAATATAGATGAAAAGAGGATCTACGCAACCGGCTTCTCGATGGGCAGCGGCAAGACCTGGGATCTGTATCAGGAATATCCCGAAAGCTTTGCAGGTTTTATGCCCTGCAGTGCTCTCTTCCCCATCAAGGATAATCCCTGGGGGTTATCGCTCGGTGATGAGAGACTCAACATGACAGTTGCAAAGCCGGTCTTTTATTCCGGCGGTGAAGATTCACCCCTTCCCGAGCTTCCCAATCAGGCCCGGACCTGTCTCGACAGAGTTCAATACGTTGCAGGTGTAAACAAACTTACAACAAAGTTTGATGTCGATTTTGAAAATAAGGATTCCTGGGAAGATAAATTCTACGGAATACCCGCAGAAAAAGTAGAGAAGATTCCCGACGAGTCAAGAGGAAGCGTTCTTACCGCAAGATATTACAATTCCGAAGACGGAGTCTGCAGGACGGTCTTTGCAAGTGTAAGCGGTCAGCAGCATGAGTGCAGACAGCACAGCTGCGAAAACGCATGGAAGTTCGTATCACAGTTTTCACTTTAATAATGTGACACAGGGGTCGGACCCAACCTGTCACGCTTCAGGTGTGACAGTGGGTCCGACCCCATGTCACATTATCCATATATCTCTTTTATCATCAAAGCTTTCTGCCCTGATAAACCCGAGTTTCTTCAACAAGTTTACAGACGCAATATTCTCAGGCTCCGTAATACTCATCACTTCATCTATATCATTTTCCGAAGCCCATTTCAGAATGCCTCTGCATACTTCTTCCGCAAGTCCCTGCCTTTGCCATTTCGGGCCTATCAAAAATCCCAGTTCCGGTCTTTCAAACCCTGCTCTTTCATCAAGTCCCGCACGGCCGATTATCTCACCGGTTTCCTTAAGGATCACAGTCCATATCCCGTGTCCGTATATCTCATATATAAGATCGCGGTAATTTTCGGTATACTTTTCTTCCTCACTTCTCTCCATTAGATCTTCCATGTATTTAGTGACAGAAGCGTCGGAATATATCTCGTAGAAAGAATCCAGATCCTGTATCCATGTCTCCCTTAGAAAACACCTTTTTGTCTCAAGTATATCAAGAGGTATGTGCTTCAGTCTCCGGTACACCGTTTCAAAATAATCATCATCAAATTCTTCGGGATCAAATTCACCCTCGCCTTCAAGAACATATTTTACGCCTTCGAGATATGAGCCATACTCCCTGTCACCTGATGCAGTCATATAATACACAAATGCCGCTCCGCTTCCCGATGCGGACGGAATGTCTTCGGGATCGGTTACTATATATAAAACGCCTTCTTCGGAGTGATCCTCACCGCGCACGTATCTGCGTATTTTTTTCAGGTAGTTTTCTGTTTTCATGTTATAATGATTGAAAATATTTTTATAAGAAAGGAAAACTTATGGCAGATAAAAATCCCATTGTAACAATAACGATGGAGGATGGTTCGGTCATCAAAGCAGAGCTTTATCCCGAAATCGCTCCTCAATCAGTTTACAATTTCATCAGTCTTATATCAAAGGGTTTCTATAACGGACTTACCTTCCACCGCATCATTTCCGGATTCATGATCCAGGGCGGAGACCCTGACGGAAACGGAACCGGCGGTCCCGGATACAGCATCAAGGGTGAATTTAACAGTAACGGATTTGAGAACAATCTCAAGCACACCGCAGGTGTTCTCTCCATGGCGCGTTCAATGTTCCCCGATTCAGCCGGAAGCCAATTCTTCCTCATGCACAAGGATTCACCTCATCTTGACGGTGATTATGCTGCATTCGGCAAGGTTATCGAAGGAATGGATGTAGTCGATAATATTGCTGAAACACCCACCAATCCCTTTACCGATGCGCCCTTAAAGCCCCAGGTCATGAAGACCGTAACCGTTGATACCTTTGGAACCGATTATCCCGAACCCGATAAACTCCCCGACAGATGAGTATCCATGCGGGTTTCAGGCAATCGGATCACATGTAAAAAACAGGCTTTTCCCATGAAATATGGGAAAAGCCTTTGTTTATGCGTTCACAATTTGTTTACAGATTATTTTCCGATTGTTAAATCCGCACTCACGTTTTATACAACTTTACATAATATAGTATACTCATAAGAACACACATAAGACTTAACTCGATAGTTAATCTTTTTCATAATATTGCCGGGTATCTGCAGATACCCGGCATCCTCCCTTTTTAGGGGCTTTTTTTATTTGGCGACTCTTATATCTATGGCCTTCGGAACATTGATTATCTCAACCCTGTTGTGCTTTCCGCCGTTTTCTCCGTCAAGCGTCCAGGCCACTTTCTTATCCGATTCGATCTTGATATGTCCGGATCTGAATGACACGATATTCTCCGAAAACTCATACTTGCCTATGGCAAGTGCGCTCAGAAGCTGCTGAAATTCCAAAGGATTCTTCAGTTCCCTGATCAGGTTGACTTCGAAAACACCATCCGCAAGATCTACATTTTCTCCCGTTATACCCTTGATCCCTCCGACACTTACCGAATTAGTGACCATTCCGTATATAAAGTTATCTTCAATAACTTCACCGTCATATTCTATTTTCATATGCTGGGGCTTGATCTTACCGAAGCTCTTCATTCCTTCAAGTATATATGCGGAATGCCCTATCGCATTCTTCATATCCTGATCCGTGCTGTAGCTTACTTCCGTAAATGCACCGAATGCCGCAACATAAACAAATGCCTCGTTATTAAACATACCTACATCAACGGCTTTATCTGCACCGTCGACAATTATGTTCGCAGATTTTAACATATCTTTGGGCAGAGCAAGCGAACCCCCGAAATCGTTGGTGGATCCCGCAGGTATGTATCCGAGCGGTGTACGGTAATCATTCTTCATCATTCCGCGCACGGTCTCATCAAGGGTTCCGTCGCCACCGCTGCAGACAACAATATCATAGTCCGCTTCTCTTTCGGCTACAATCTTCTCGGCATCTCCGTTTTTACGCGTGGGAGCTATGGTGATCTCATAACCGCCGGATGCAAATATATCCAGTATGTCGGCAAGTTCGTTCTTGATGCGTCCTCTTCCCGCTCTCGGATTATAAATAAAAAGCATTTTTTTCATAACAAAAACCTCTTACATTCTCGATAATATCATACTTACCGACTTATTGAAAGTAAAAGAAAAATAAAAAGATGCAGAGTCAGAAAACTCTGCATCCCGATAAGATATACTACAGTTTCTTATGCTTCAACACCGGTGAGAAACTTCTCAACAGTATCGATCGCACCTGCTTCGTCCGCACCGTCACACTTGATAAGGAGTTCGTCTCCGTCATCAAGAGTAATGCTCATCATACCCATGATGGACTTTGCATTTACCTTTCTCTCGCCGGACTCGATATAGATTATGCTGTCGAACTTGCTGGCCTTCTGAACCAGAAGAGCTACAGGACTAGCGGAGAGATTCTTAGAAAATTTAACATTTACGGTTCTGGTAATCATAATAATACTCCTCAGCCTCATCTTCCCCAAGAATCGGCAAAACTGTTACGCAAAGTTAATTTTCCCCAATACATGGCAGCTCCCCAGCCGCCTTATTATCTCTTTTGCCGTGCTATATCACTGAGCCTTAAAAGCCTGTGATTAATTCCGGATTTACCTACCGGCGGATCCATAAGTGCTCCGAGTTCGGCAAGTGTCGCATCCGGATGTTCGAGCCTTCCGTATGCAGCCTCTCTTAAAGGCTCCGGAAGATCATCCAGAAATCCGTGCTCCTCGAGGAATCTTATATCATCGAGCTGCCTTGATGCTGCAGTCACGGTCTTTCTGATATTGGATGTCTCGCAGTTAACCCTTCGATTTACCGTATTGCTGACATCCTTGTAGATGCGGCGGTTCTCAAAATCCATATATGAATTCTGGGCACCCATTACACTCAGAAGCTCACCGATCATTTCGCCCTCTTTGACATATACGACTGTCTCAGAACGTCTGGTAGTCTTACGCGCACCTACCTCAAAATCCCTGCACAGTCTTATTATCTGATCGGCTTTGGAAGCGTCTTCGCAGACAAATTCCAGATGATATCCCTTATCGGGATCACTCACCGATCCCGATGCCAGAAATGCACCCCTCAAGAAAGCCCGCTTACAACAGGTATTCTTCAGGATCAGTTCATTTACGGGATCATTCAAGTCACCAAGACACCGAATCAGGGATTCAAACTCCGAATCGGAATCTCTCAGCGACTTCCCTATATTAAATGTTATTTCAAGTAAAGTAAAGCCTTTTTTTATCAGAGCCTCTCCGAAGGCATTGAATCCTATGGTTACCTCGCCTTCCGAAATCCCTATTTGGCCGGCAAGATGCATTATGGCGGAAAGCTCTGCTATCCTGCAATGTCTCGCCTGAGGTATCACCCCGGCAAGCTCTTCCTTCACATCTGACGAAAAGGACATATCAGCCTCGCATTCCTATGGCAATTTTAAGTCAGATTTACATCTCTGTGAGTCAATTTAAAGCCTATATCCTTGCGGTCTTTCATCCTGTCATACAGTCCGGACGCCAGTGTAACGGATCTGTGCTTTCCTCCGGTACATCCGATAGCGATCACAAGGTTATATTTTCCCTCTTTGACATAATTGGGGATCAAAAAGGATATCATATCTTCCAGTTTATCCAGGAACTGACCTGTTTCGGCAAATCCGTTAACATAGTCCCTTACCTCTTTATCGAGACCCGTTTTTGTTTTAAGTTCCTCGATATAAAAAGGATTGGGCAGGAATCTTACGTCAAATACAAGATCCGCATCCGCGGGAATTCCGTATTTGAAACCGAATGAAACTATACTTACGTTCAGATTGTTGTATTTTTCGTTTTTGCGGAATATCGCATCCAGTTCCGCCTTAAATTCCCTGGTCAGAAGATTTGAGGTATCGATAACGTATGTAGCCTGCTTCTTTATCGGGGCAAGTTCCGTACGTTCTTTTTTGATACCCTCTTCCAGCGTTCCGTCACCCGCAAGCGGATGAATTCTTCTGGTTTCTTTATATCTTCTGATAAGAGTCTTATCCGACGCCTCGAGGAAAAGAACCTCTGTTTCATGACCGACGGATTTAAGATTCTTAATGACCTGGGCAAGATTTTTCATCGAGCCCGCGGTTCTGACATCAATTCCGAGTGCAACTTTGCCGTATTCGTTACCGGGCTGAGCCAGAAGCTCGACAAATTTATCTACCAGAGATGCAGGGAGATTGTCTATCGCATAGAAGCCGATATCCTCCAGCATCTTCATGCCGGTTCTCTTACCGCTTCCGCTCATTCCGGTTATGATAACTATCCGCATCTGTATCAATACCTTCCGGGTCTGCCGAGAACACAAAGTTCCGGCTCAAGGCGGACTCCGTTATAGTTATAAACTTCCCTTCTGACGTTTTCGATAAGTCTGGTAATATCGGTAGCCGTAGCTTTACCGGTATTAACTATGAAATTGCAGTGCTTCTTGGAAACCATTGCACCGCCGACATACGATCCGCCGAGTCCGGCTTCATCGATCATCTGGGCTGCAGAGCCTTCTCTCGGATTCTTAAAAATACATCCTGCACTGGGAAGGTCGAGAGGCTGCTTGTCTCTGCGCTCCTTCGCATACTGTTCGATCTTGGCATTGATCTCGTTCTTGTCGCCCTTCTGAAGTTCGAATACCGCTTCCAATACAACGAACTTTTTCTCACAGAAGAGACTGTAACGATATTTAAAATGAAGCTCCGCGGGACGAAGTACGATTTCCTCACCTGCAGTGGTAAGAGCTCTTACTCTTTTTACAATCTTAGACATATCGGAACCGAAAGCTCCGGCATTCATCTTGATCGCACCGCCGATGGTTCCGGGAATTCCGCATGCCCATTCCATTCCGGTGAGCCACATATCGGCTGCCATTCTTCCTGCCGATGCAAGTGATGCACCGCCTCCGCATGTAACCTCATATCCGGTTACATCTATCTTCTTGAACTCGCCGTCAAGTACTACCGCAACTCCGGAATATCCTTCATCCTCTACAAGAGTATTGGTTCCGTTTCCGAGAATTGAATAGGGAAGGAACTTCTTTCTGACACAGGTAAGAACGCGTCTGAGTTCCTCAAGATCGTGAACTTCCACAACGCAAAGTGCATTTCCTCCCGTACGAAACGAAGTATATTCAGCCATCGGCTGATCCGGATGAATAAATCTCTCATCAATGTGCTCGGATAACAGCCGCGCAACCTCCTGTCCTGTCATACAACTCTCCTCTCCGCACCTTTTGTGGTGCACCCTCGCTATTTTTCTAAAATAATATCACAATCAGTTTTCCGATAAAACCATTCCCGCACAGCCGTAAATTCCCGCATCATTGCCGAGAGTGGCAAGCGCAAACTTCGATCCGCTGCAGGGAGGGAATGCTGTTTTCTTAAACTCGGGTTCCACATAAGTAAGAAGGATATCGCCGGCTTTTGAAACGCCGCCTCCGATAACAAATATCTCGGGATTAACAACATCGGCAATAACCGCAAGTCCTTTTCCGAGATATCTTCCGAATTCCTTGGCAACCTCGTCAGCAACCTCATCGCCCGCCTTAACAGCATCAAATACTGCCTTTGCATCAAGAAGCTGGGCACTTCTGAGAGCTGAGGGCTTATCGTCCTTAGCAAGTCTCTTTCTTGCAAGCCTTGCGATACCGGTAGCGGATGCAAACTGCTCGAGGCATCCGGTGTGACCGCAGTTACACTTTTCCGTTTCTGCATCATCGACCTTGATATGTCCGATCTCTCCGGCTGCTCCGGTAGAACCGGTAATAAGCTTTCCGCCGATGATAACACCGCCGCCTACACCTGTTCCGAGAGTAACGGCTACAACGTTTTTGTATCCTTTTCCGCCGCCCTTAACCATCTCACCGAAAGCGGCAACATTGGCATCATTTCCCGCAACGACTTTGATCCCGCCGAGTTTTTCTTCCATGGACTCCCTGAGGTTAAATACGGGCCAGCCTAAATTAACGGCTCCGCCTGTCATAACGCCGTCTTCGTTAACAGCGCCGGGAGCACCGACTCCCACTCCGATAACATCGGATGCGGCAATTCCCTTCTCATCCATTTTAGCCTGAATGGATTCGCAAACATCTCCGACGATATTTGCTCCGTGATTGCTTTTGTCTGTAGGAATCTCCCACTTATCGAGGAGTTCGCCGTTTTCATCAAAAAGTCCGAGTTTAACGGTAGTTCCGCCTATGTCTGATCCAAAAACGTATTTCATTATTCTTCCTCTTCTTCATCTTCTTCAGAATGTTTCTTGGCAAGATTTGCCTGAACTCTCTTATAGAGCTCCTGAACCGCATTGTAACCCATCTGTTTCTGACGATAGTTAACCGCAGCGGTCTCACATATTACAGCCAGGTTTCGTCCCGGTCTTACGGGGATGTTGTGACATACGACGCGAACACCGAGATATTCGGTATAACTCTCTTCAACTCCAAGTCTGTCGTAATCTTTATCTTTATCCCAGTCCTCAAGTCGGATGACCAGGTCAACCTGCTGTGAATCCTTAACGCTCGAAGCACCAAACAGTGCCTTTACATCTACGATTCCGATACCGCGAAGCTCGATGAAATGCTTGGTTATGTCGGGTGCTGTTCCGACAAGCAATGTATCGGACAGTTTTCTCAGTTCTACCGCATCGTCTGTTACAAGTCTGTGACCTCTCTTGATCAGCTCAAGCGCCGCCTCGGATTTACCGATACCGCTCTCACCGGTGATCAGAACTCCTTCACCGTAACAGTCTACGAGAACTCCGTGTACGGAGATCATGGGAGCGAGCTGCTCGTTAAGCCATCTGATCAGTTCTGCGGTGAATCCGGATGTTGCTTCATTTGTCAGAAGAACCGGAATGCCGTACTTTTTGGCAAGTTCCATGAAGATCTCATTGGGCTTGAGGCCTCTGCAGAAAATGATCGCAGGCATGGGATGCTCCAGGAACTTGTCATATGCTTCATATTTCTGTTCATCATCCAATGCATTTTCCATGTAGGAATACTCAACGTATCCGATGATCTGTATACGTGAGGGATCGAAATATTCGAAATATCCCGCAATCTGGAGCGCAGGCCTGTTTATATCAGGCTGGGTGATACGGATCTTTTCTACGGGAACCTCGGGGGTGAGATTCATAAGATCCATTCTTTCGATAACTTTTGTCAGTTTGACACTTGCCATCAGATGTTCTCCTTGATCCACTGCTCAAAATCTGCCGGTGATGTTGCACCAAGCTTACTTGATACAGGCTGTCCGTCCTTGAAAATAATGAAATTAGGTATGCTCATTATGTTGTACTTCTCGGCAACTGCACCGCTGTCATCAACGTTGCACTTAACGACTTTTATCTCTGAAGCAAGCTTTTCTCCAATCTGATCTACAACGGGAGACATCATCTTACAGGGACCGCACCAATCTGCGAAAAAATCTACAAGTACGGGAGTTGATGATTCAAGGACCTCTTTTTCAAAATCATTAGTGGTAACAAGCTGTGCCATAATAAGCTCCTTTCATTTCCTGGTTAATATATATTTGCAAATAGGATTTCCCTGAAGAGAAAACCTCTCTTCGTACTCTGTCATGACATTATCCGTCATCAGTTCTGCCTGTGAATGAAGATCAAATGTTACAAGATCCGCTTTCCATGCTGATTCCGGAAGCTCTTCGAGTGCCCAGTCAAATAAAACCCTGTTATCCGTCTTGAACTCGATCCTTCCATCTTTCTTTAATATCTTATCATATCTTGCCAGAAATTCGCGAGACGGAAGTCTTCTTTTTGCATGTCTGTCTTTGGGCCAGGGATCCGAGAAATTCAGGTATATTCTGCCGACCTCTTCCTCGCCGAAAACCTCGGTTATCATCTCGGCGTCCATCCTTATAAAGATCAGATTTTCCCTGGGTTCTTCCTCCATCTTCTGAACCGCCCTCAGAAGAACGGCGGAGTACTTCTCTATTCCGATATAGTTGATCTCGGGATTTCTCTCGGCCATCTCATAGATAAATCGGCCCTTTCCCATTCCGATCTCTATATGGATCTCATTGTCATTGCCGAATACTTCACGCCAATGGCCCTTGCACTCTTTGAGTTTATCCTCGGAAACAACATACTCGCTTTCTGCAATTCTCTCCCTGCATCCGGGAACATTCTTCAATCTCATTTGATCTTCTTATTCTTCCACCTGGAAAAAGCAGACCTGTGTCTTTCTTTACGATACTGTCTTCTCCAGTTGGGATGTACCTTTCTGTATCTTTTATACCATTTAAATAAAGCCATAAGCAGGAGTATTCCCGCTGCGATCACGGCACTTATTGCCGCAACCATGGCGATGTTTATGAAAACAAAAGTCTTGCCGGTATCTTCTTCATCCGGTATTTCTTCTTCAGGTTTTATGCCGAAATCATATGCATCCGACGGTTCACCGAAGAGTATGGAGCATTTCCCGAGATAGGCTCCCTGATACGAATAAACGATCCTCGCGGCCTCATTTGCAGTAACCCCGTCATATGTGATGGAACTTTCGAGATCTGCAAATTCCACGGTAAGCGGCAGCAAAACGCGGTCGTTTTTGTCCAGTGAAAACATAGGGCTCGAATCTCCCATGATATCGGTTGTTCCGTATGAGGCAACACTGGATCCGACATCATATGAGTTCTCGTTTTCCGAAGCACTCACAAGAGTAAAATTCGAAAAGCCGTATTCAAAGAGATTGATCGCGTCCTTGTATCTCTCATCGCTCCCGTCATCCATGATGACTGCGATAAGTCTTACTCCGTCCTTCTCTGCCCCGGCTATGAGACAGTACCCGGCTTCATCCGTATATCCCGTTCTTGCTCCTATCAGATACTCGTACTCATAAGAGCCGCCGACAGTCATCTTGGATGCGTTATGCTCTATTATCTCATCCTTCTGACCTTCCGAAGGATAAAGGTGCAGGGTTTTCTGAAGCGAATATTTGCAAAGCAACTCATTATCGAAAAAGTCCCTTCCGATCAGAGCCATATCATAAGCTGTTGTGTAATGGTCTTCGGAATGAAGTCCTACGGGATTCGTGAAATTGGTCTCGGTACATCCGAGTGATGCCGCCCTGGAATTCATCAAGGCTACAAATGCATCCCTCGATCCGCCGCCGCAATGCTCCGCTATGGCAAATCCGCACTCCGCGGCGCCCCTTATCAAAATGGCCTGAAGGCACTCGCCCACACTCAGTGACTCTCCGGGATCGATCGCTATATTTACGACTCCGGAAGGAACGTCCCTTACCGCCTGGGTTGAAAACTCAACCTGATCGTCAAGATCGCACATTTCCGCAGCCAGCATACTTGTAACTATCGCAGTCATTGCCGCGGGATAACATCTTTCATGGATGTTCTTGGCATACAGGATCGCCCCGGTGGAATTTTCCATGAGTATGACCGATCTGCCTGAAGTTTCCGGACCTTTCGGCCAGTTTATGATCTCATTTGTCTGTATTTCCGTAGCTTCTGACATGTCTTCGGGAAGCTCGGAAGCAATACTTTTAAGCGAAAAAGACATCACCATAAATATCACAAGAGGCAGAGTAAAGACTCTGCCCTTGTAGTTAACACGGTGCTTTTTTACGCTTAAAAACTTTCGCATATTACATGATCGTGTGATTTGAAAAAATACCTGTATCACCACGGGGAACATCCGGATTTTCGTTCTCTTTTCCAGTTTCTTCTTCAGAGGTTTCGGGCGATACATCATCCGAAGATTTATCCTCTGATGATTTCTCCTCCACGGTCTCCTTGACGGATGCTTCACCGGAAGACTTTTCTTCGGAACCGGTCACATCCTTTTCTTCCTCTTCGGGTTCGGGAATTCCCTTTTCTGCCCTGAAGATCTTCATGAACTCCTTACCGGTGATGGTCTCTTTTTCGATGAGATATCCGGCGAGCTTGTCCATGAGTTCTCTGTTATCGGAGAGGAGATCCTTAGCCTGCTCATATGCTTTCTTGAGCATCTTTACGATCTCTTCGTCAATTGCAGCGGCAGTCTGATCGGAGCAGTTCATTGCGGTACGGCCTTCAAGATACTGGCTCTCGACGGTTGCAAATCCTGCAAGTCCGAATCTGTCACTCATGCCGAAACGGGTGATCATATTCTTGGCGATCGATGTAGCCTTTTCGATGTCGTTGGCAGCACCGGTCGTTACATCTCCGAACACAACTTCCTCAGCGGCTCTTCCTCCGAGGAGTGATACGATCATATTCTCAAGTTCTTCCTTGGAGTTTAAGTACTTCTCCTCTTCGGGAACCTGCATTACATATCCCAGAGCACCCATGGTCCTGGGCACGATGGTGATCTTCTGTACCGGCTCGGAATTTTTCTGAAGTGCGGTGATGAGTGCATGTCCGACTTCGTGATAGGAGACGATCTTTCTCTCCTCCGCACTCATGATGCGGTCTTTCTTTTCCTTACCTACGAGTACCTGCTCAACGGCATTGAAGAGGTCTTTCTGGCAGACATATTCCCTGCCTTCCTTGACCGCGTTGATCGCAGCCTCATTTATCATGTTTGCAAGATCGGAACCTACCGCTCCGCTCGTTGCGAGTGCGATCGCATCAAGGTCGACGCTCTCATCCATCTTAACGTCCTTGGCGTGAACTTTGAGGATCTCGACACGTCCCTTAAGGTCAGGCTTGTCTACGATGATCCTTCTGTCGAAACGTCCGGGACGAAGGAGCGCTTTATCCAGGATCTCGGGACGGTTGGTTGCTCCGAGAATCAAAATACCCTTTGAAGAATCGAATCCGTCCATCTCGGAAAGGAGCTGATTCAGAGTCTGTTCTCTTTCCTCGTTTCCTCCGCCGTACTTGGAGTCACGGCTTCTTCCTATCGCATCTATCTCGTCGATGAAAATAATACAGGGTGCATTCTTATTGGCTTCCTTGAAAAGATCCCTTACTCTGGAAGCACCGACACCGACGTAAAGCTCAATGAAATCAGATCCGGTCAGTGAGAAGAAAGGTACATGTGCCTCACCCGCAACCGCCTTGGCAAGAAGGGTCTTACCTGTTCCGGGAGGGCCTACCAAAAGCGCGCCCTTGGGAAGTCTTGCACCGATTCCCGAATACTTTCCGGGATTATGGAGGAAGTCTACGACTTCAACAAGCGATTCCTTTGCTTCATCTTCACCGGCAACATCTTTGAATGTAACACCGGTCTCTTTCTGAACATAAACCTTGGCGTTGCTCTTTCCAACATTTAATGGCCCGCCGCCTCCGCCCATCTTCATCATAAGGAAGGAAGCAAGAAGCCAAAGTACCAATACGGGAAGAACCACTCCGACAAAGATCTCGGTAAGAAGTCCGGAAGAAGTGCTGACTACTCTCTGTCCCTCTACGCCATGCGCTTCGAGCTGTTCGGTGAGAGTATCCATCGATTCCATGATCCTGGTTGTATAAACCTGCTCATTTTTGATCTGTACAAAGTATGCATACTGCTCAAAAGCATTTGCATCCTCGTCGATCATACCTGCTTCGGACTGTGATTCCACATATTCCTGTTTGAGAGTTACGGTTAGTTCTGCATTCTCCGCATCAAGTTCAACCGCTTCAATGCGATCGTTTTGCAGATCGTCGAGGAATTCGGTATAGGGCTTGGTCTGCGTAGATCCCTTTCCTCCGAAGAGCATGTTGTAGAACAGGAAGACGACCACAACCATGCACAGGGCTGCGAGGATCATCATCCAGGAATTGTTTCGTCCCACGGGATGTTTATTATTTTGATTCTGTGAATTATTATCCAATCTTAACCACCACTTTAATCAGTTTCGATCACTAAAAACAGTGTATTTACACTATTTGTTTACTATATCACAGGGCCCCGGGCAAGTGAAAAAACGCAAAACTTAATTAACAATTGCTTAAACGAAATTAAACAAAATCTTTTCCTGTTTCATACTCGGGAGTACAGGTGAGTCTGAGTCCGAGTTTTCTGTACACATTCTCATCAACTCTGGAGAGGATTACGCTCGAGTGAGCCTCCGCACCTCTGAGTCCGGACAGACAGTCAAGTGCGGACTTTGCGAGAGGATTTGATGACGCCGAACTGGAAAGAGCAATGAGCATTTCGTCGGTATGAAGTCTGGGGTTATGTGCGCCCATGTACTGGGTCTTAAGGTTCTGTATGGGAAGCAGAGTCTCTTCGCTCATGAGCTTGACTTCATGAGGGATTCCCGCAAGCTGCTTGATCGCGTTGAGGAGACATGAAGCTGCTGCACCGAGAAGAGGATTGGTACGTCCGGTAACGATCTGTCCGTCGGGAAGCTGTATCGCTGCAGCGGGAGTCTTGCTCTCTGCCTGTCTCTCCATTGCGGCAACAGCCACTTTTCTGTCCTCGGGAACGATTCCGGCCTGCTTAAGAAGAAGCTCCTGCTTATAGAGTTCTTCCTTGGGTGCATCGCCCTTTTTAACGGATACTGCGGTTGCATAATATCTTCTCAGTATTTCCTGACATGATGCTTCCTTACAAGCCTCATCATCGGTAATGGCATATCCTGCCATGTTTACACCCATATCGGTAGGGCTCTTGTAAGGGCACTCGCCGCTGATCGCTTCGAAAAGAGCACTCAGAACAGGGAAGATCTCAACGTCTCTGTTATAGTTAACGGTCGTCTGGCCGTATGCTTCCAGATGGAAAGGATCGATCATGTTAACATCATCAAGGTCTGCGGTGGCAGCTTCGTAAGCAATGTTAACGGGATGACGAAGAGGAAGATTCCAGATGGGGAAAGTCTCGAACTTCGCATAACCTGCATTGATGCCTCTCTTGTGCTCATGATAAAGCTGTGAAAGACATGTTGCCATTTTTCCGCTTCCGGGTCCGGGGGCGGTGATTACCACAAGAGGTCTTGTGGTCTCTACATAATCATTCTTGCCGTATCCGTCATCCGATACGATAAGAGGAATGTTTGAAGGATATCCATCGATGGGATAGTGAAGATAGCTCTTGAGTCCGTGAGCATCAAGAAGCTGACGGAAACGATCCGCAGCGGGCTGTCCCGAATACTTGGTGATAACGATGCTTGATACGAGGAATCCGAGCTCGCGGAATACCTTCACAAGACGGAGAACGTCCTGATCGTAGGTGATACCGAGATCGCCTCTTACCTTATTCTGCTCAATGGCATCGGCACCGATAACTATAACGATCTCCGCCTGATCCTTGAGCTGTTCGAGCATAAGAAGCTTATTGTTCGGAGCAAAGCCGGGCAATACTCTCGATGCGTGATAATCATCATAAAGCTTTCCGCCAAACTCCAGGTACAGCTTGCCGAATCTGGATATCCTCTCCCTGATGTGAGCGGACTGAAGTTCAAGATATTTAGCGGAATCAAAGCCTATGTTACTCATTCTTTCTCCTCAAAAGACCCGGAGCGTGTTAAACCGGGCCGAAATACAAACAATTAACTACGATATCATACCACATTTGACCGGCTTAGGTATTGTTTTTCTTACGGAATTCTTCGAAATAAGCGATAATTCCGTCGGCGACCTTCTCGGGAATCTCGGGCAGTTCCATGAGATCTTTTTTTTCTGCGGAAGCTATCTCCGAAATGGTCTGGAATCTCTTCATCAGGGCCTTTTTCCTGGAAGGACCCACTCCCGGAATATCGTCCAGAAGGGATCTGGTCTGATTCTTGGAACGAAGGGATTTATGATACTCAATGGCGAATCTGTGAGCTTCATCCTGAATCCTGGTTATAAGCTTAAAGCCCTCCGAATGCGTATCTATCGGCAGTTCGAGGTTATTAAAATACAGACCTCTTGTCCTGTGGTGGTCATCCTTGACCATTCCGCATACCGGAATATCCAATCCCAATACGTCAAGAACTTCAAGAGCTATGTTAACCTGACCTCTTCCACCGTCCATTAAAAGGAGATCGGGAAGATGCGAGAAGCTTACAACCTCTGTGCCCTCTCCCTTTTCCCTGATACGGCCGGCTTCTTCCATACCGTGGGTAAAACGCCTTGTAAGTGCCTCTTTCATGCAGGCATAATCATTCGGGCCGTCCACGGATTTGATCTTAAACTTCCTGTAATTGCTTCTCTTGGGGCGTCCGTTTTCAAATACGACCATGGATGCGACATTTTCGAATCCATTGGTGTTGGATATATCGAATGCTTCCATTCTGACAAGGCCGTCAGTTTTCAGGATATCTTCGATCTCCTTGACGGCTCCGAGCGTTCTTGCCTCTTCGCGTTTTATCTTTTCACCGTCGTTATTCAGTATGATACGTGCATTTTCCTCGGACATTTCAAGGAGTTTTTCCTTGGTTCCTATCTTGGGTACGACAAGCGAAACCTTATGTCCGCTCTTTTCGCTCAGCCACCCGTTTATGACATCTATGTCATCCGGTGAATACCTGATCATTATCTCGGAAGGAATAAAAGGAGTACCGGAATAGAACTGCTTGATGAAATCACCTAAAACCTCCGCATCGGGCTCCATCAGGGAATTTGTCATATGATAGTGTTCCCTGCCCATGAGCCTTCCGTCCCTGACAAAGAATATCTGAATTACTATATCCTCGCCGGACCTGAACATTCCGATGATATCCCTGTCCGTTCCGACATTTCCCGTTATCTTCTGCTTCTGGGCAACGCTCCTTACGGATGTTACCAGATCCCTGTATCTTGCGGCTTCCTCGAACTTCATTTCCTCGGATGCAGCTGCCATCCTGGCCTCGAGATTTTTGATGATCGGAGCGTAATTGCCGCTCAGGAATTCAAGCGCACCATCCACACTCTTGTTATATTCTTCTTTGGTCACATATCCCTGACAAGGTCCCATGCACTGACCTATATGGTAGTTAAGGCATGCCCTCTCAAGCCCGATATCTTCGGGGAGCTTTCTGTTGCAGGTTCTTAACTTAAATATCCTGTTCAGAAGCTCGATAGTGTCCTTGACCGCCTGTGCGGAGCTGTAGGGTCCGAAATATCTCGAGCGGTCTCTTTTCATCGTTCTGGAAAAAAGGATCCTGGGATATTCTTCGCCCACGGTCACCTTGATATAGGGATAGGTCTTATCGTCTTTTAAAAGAGTATTGTATTTGGGGGAATGTTCCTTGATAAGGTTATTTTCGAGTACCAGAGCCTCGAGTTCGGAGTCGGTTACGATATATTCGAACCTCTCGATCCTGGCAACCATGTTGTCGATCGCAGGACCTCTTCCGATGTTTTTTCTGAAATATGACCGTACCCTGTTATGAAGATTCACTGCTTTTCCGACGTAAAGGATCACATCATCCGCATCACGCATGATGTATACTCCCGGCTTTGCAGGCAGTTTCTTCAGTTCTTCGGAAAAATCCTTCATGGGCACTTGTCTATATATAAAGTCTGATATAAAATGTATTGGCAATATAGAATTGAAAACTACATGTCATTACATTATTATGATGAGATCAAAAGAAGACCTTGAAAATGAAATAAGAAATGTAGGCAGGGATATCCTTGATTCCGAAATGTTTCTCCGCGGATTTTGCCAGTCCCACCATTTCAGATCAAACATAAGCGATCATGAACTCCACGTCACCAAAACATCCCTGAGGATTGCAGGGCTGTTTGCCACAGCCGACAGGGAAGCTCTTATCAGAGCCTGTCTTTGCCATGACATGGGGCTTATCGGTCAGCGAAAGGTTGTATATACCACGGGACGCATGTGCATCACACAGCACCCTCTCGATTCGGCTACCCGTGCGGAAGATATTCTCGGAAGTATCTCCGAAAAAGAAAGAGACATCATTGAACATCATATGTTTCCGCTGGTACTTAACAAACCCGATTCCAAAGAGGCTGTCATCATCTGTATCGCGGATAAATTATGCGCTCTCTACGAGCCCTTCACGGTCAGAAGCTTATCCGTCAAGCTTCACTCACGTCTCAGAATTCCGGTACATGCAATGGCCTGATATCAGTCTTCACCTTTATCTTCGGGAATCGGTCCCGAGGTATTTTTTCCCGGTTTTTTAAACCTCACACCTGTGGTGTTATGTTTTCTGAATTCGCGGACCTTGTTGAACTTCTTCTCAACAACCGCGGCTTCTTTCTCATTTACGCACCTTAAGATCTTAACCAGATAAAGACCTTCACCGCCTTTTCCGGGGTAAGTGATTATCTTTCCCTTTATAAGGCCGTGTTCTTCACATTCGCACAGACAGTAATAATGCCTGTCCCCCATTGAAAACCACTTGATCTTGCGCTTAGCCTTCTTCCCACATATATAGCATGTCGTGGAAAGGGTTTCTTTTTCTCTGAAAGCCTTATCGCGGTTTTCGAAGATGCGGGATATGTATTTCTCGTAAGTGGGAAATACGATCTTGATCTCGTGCTCTTTATCCGCAGGCGGATAGGTGGTGTCGTAGGAAACAAACTTGGTCACTTCGGGATTGATCTGACATACCTTCTTATACACTTCAGCGGCATAATAAGCATCGCTGAATGCTCTGTGGAAAGGAATGTCCTTGGATATCCCGAAATGATCGACGGCATATTCAAGAGCTCTTCTCTTCTTTTCGCCTGCTTCGCAGGCAAGCATAAAGAGCTTCTGGACATCCACGAACGCAACCGGGCCTTCGTTTATGAGTGGAAGTCCGAAGAACTTGAGATTCTGCTGAAAAACGCCGATATCTCCGGGACCCCATGTGGCAAATACAGGGTCATTTCCGCACCATTTAAAAAATCTGTCCGCAACCGCTTCGAATGAATCACCTTTTTCAAGCTCCTCCATCTGCAGATGAACGAGCTTGCTGGTGTAATTATGCATTTTTCTGTAGACCCTGGGTTTTATCAGTTCACTGAATTCCGAGATCAGAACTCCGCCTTCGCCGTATTTTACGGCTCCTATCTCGATGATTTCAAAGGGGATCTCGGATACTTCGGGCTCAGTACCCGTGGAACTCTGGTTCCACTCAAGGTCGATTACAATGAGATTCATTCTTTAATACTGTAAAACAATTAATAAGCTCTGCCCCAATAAACCATCTTATCAGCAGGCTTTCCGCAGCATACGCATACGCTCGCAACCTTCTCCTGTTCAAAGGGTATACATCTTGAAGTAACGGAGAGATCTGCTTTGATCTGATCTTCACATTCTCTGCAGCCGCACCACATTGCCTTTACGAATCCGGATTTCTCGTTAAAGATCTTCTTGAATTCATCATAATCATGAGCTACGTATGTGTGTGCTTCTCTGTGAGCTCTTGCTCTTTCAAGCATTTCCTTCTGCATGGTCTCTAAGATCTCGGGAACCTTTGCAGCAACTTCATTCAGACTTACTTCTATCTTTTCTCTGGTATCTCTGCGGACGATCACACACTTGCCTGCTTCGATATCCTTGGGGCCGATCTCAAGTCTGAGAGGATATCCTCTCATCTCAGCCTCGGAGAACTTCCATCCGGGAGTCTTGTCGGTATCATCTACCTTGACTCTTACAGTTTCCTTAAGGAGATCCCTGAGCTCGTAAGCCTTATCGAGTACGCCTTCCTTCTTCTGCTGGATGGGAATGATGCAGAGCTGAACGGGAGCAACCCTGGGAGGAAGAACAAGTCCCTCGTTATCTCCGTGAACCATGATGATGGCACCGATAAGTCTGGTAGTTACTCCCCATGAAGTCTGATATACGTGCTTTAAGGTATTATCCTTATCTGCAAACTGTATATCAAATGCCTTGGCAAATCCGTTTCCGAAATTATGGCTGGTTCCGGACTGGAGAGCTTTTCCGTCATGCATGAGTGCCTCAACGGTGTAGGTAGCCTCTGCTCCGGCAAACTTCTCCTTCTCGGTCTTCTGACCCTTGATCACTGGGATTGCAAGGAAGTCCTCGAGGAAATCGGCATAGACATTAAGCATCTGAACCGTACGCTCCTCTGCTTCCTCAGCGGTTGCATGAGCGGTATGGCCTTCCTGCCAAAGGAATTCTCTCGAACGAAGGAAAGGTCTGGTTTCTTTTTCCCATCTGACTACAGAGCACCACTGGTTATAAACCTTGGGAAGATCTCTGTATGAGTGAACGTCATTCTTATAAAAATCGCAGAAAAGAGTCTCGGAAGTGGGGCGGACACACATTCTCTCAGCGAGGGGTTCAAGTCCTCCGTGAGTAACCCATGCTACTTCGGGAGCAAATCCTTCTACGTGGTCTTTCTCCTTCTCAAGAAGAGACTCGGGGATGAACATGGGCATGTAAACATTGCGAACGCCCGTAGCCTTAAATCTCTTATCGAGCTCGGCCTGGATGTTTTCCCATATTGCATATCCGTCGGGCTTGATAGCCATGCAGCCCTTTACGGATGTGTACTCGATGAGCTCGGCCTTACGAACGATGTCCGTATACCACTGGGCAAAATCCTCGTCCATCGAAGTGATCTCTTCAACCATTTTCTTATCTGCCATTATTCTTACCTCTGTATTAATATCTTGATCGGTTTTTCAACCCTTTATCACATCATATACTTCATCCGGAGTATCGCAAATGATTTTTGCTCCGTGCTCCGTCAGAAACTGCCTTCCGCGGAATCCCCATGAAACAAGGATCTCATCGAGTCCCACATTTCTCGCCGTCTGAATATCGGTATCGGAATCCCCGATATAGACAGCTTTTCCGGGTCCCATGCCCAGTTCCTTAAAAACCTTGAGGCACATGTCGGGTGCGGGTTTTACAGCCTGTCCCTCCATATCACCGACGGCCGCATCAAACAGTCCGTCATAATAGGTCTTGCAAAGATCCCTTACCGCAGGATCGGGCTTATTGGAAACAACGGCTGTCTTTACGCCTGCTGCCCTGAGCCTTTTTAAAAGATCCGTTATTCCGGGATATGGTCCCGTTTTGTCGGCGCTGTGGATCTTGTAATAATCCATAAACTCAGCTCTTACCTTTGCCATATCCTCTTCGGATACTCCCTCGGGAGTTGCTCTTTCGATAAGCTTGGCTATTCCGTTTCCGACAAAAAATCTTACTTCCTCTATCGAATGCTCGGGATACCCGAAAACCCTGAGCGCGTGATTTGTTGCATCCGTGAGGTCATCAAGTGTGTTTAATATGGTTCCGTCCATATCAAATACTGCAAGTTCGTATTTCATATTCTTTTCCATGAGCATCAGAATCCGTGATGGCCGCCGCCTCCGCTGTGGCCACCGCCTCCGCCGCCTCTGCTTCCGCCGCCACCGCTGCTTCCTGACGACTGTGGCGAATAGGTCTTGGTTTCACCTGTCTTTATAACTGCAAGAGGTGTATATCTGAGTGACTTGTTTGCCCCCGAAAGCATCTCCGCTCCGGATGTGTTCTGTATCTTTGAGGCATGGTTGACAACCATGTAATTGATCAAAAATGACAGAAGCAGAGCCATAAGAGCACAGCATACATACCTCATGGGACGTGCGATCTTCTGTCCGTTCAAAACGGCGTAAATCTGCTCAAATCCCTTTGATGCGCAATTGTAATACTCCTCTTTCGACGCATAGCGATAGATGTTATCGGTGATGTCATATTCGTAAGCATCGGTTATGACACTGTGAATGTCACCGTCCGAGTAGACGGATATCTCTCTTTCCTCCATGTCGATGATGAGCATCGTCCCGTTTGCATGATTTCCGAAAACTTCATCATAGATTGCGTCGGAGTATTTCATAATGTCACCATAGTTATTTTCATCGGTGGTGACAAAGGCTACATTTCCGTAATTGGTTATGGGTCCCATATCGGACGCAAGATCTTTGATCTCACTTGAGGTAAGAAGTCCTGCACCGTCATAGATGACCAGACGGTACCCGGTATCGGGATTTACCTTATCGACATCCGCATAATCGATATCGTCAAGAGGATTATATGCATGCGCACCCTGTGCGGGGATCATCACAAGAGTGATAAGCAAAGTCATAACGGAAAGGATCAATAAGGAATGTCTTATTATCTTCTTCATGACTCGTCACCTCCTCTCTTATCAAACTGAGGAAGTTTTCTCGTAGCCAGTTCATTATGTCCCTTTATAAGATCTTTGATGGATATAAGGAGTGTAATGATACATACGGTTGAGGCGATGTAATAATATTCATCCGCATTCGGGGCCAAAAGCCACACAGCCGACGCGAAGACTACGCCTATAAGAGGTTTAAGGCACAGCATAAATTTCTCCCGGCCCGGAGCTTTTTCCGTAACCTTGGGCTTGGTGTCAACTATCTTATGGCTCTTACTTGCGGAAAGTGCAACCAGGACAGGCGTTACGATAATCAATGCAACAATCGCGCCGAGAGGTCCTGCAAAGCATCCGAGAACAACGGCTACTATACCAACAATGAGTCCGCCGGACTTCGAGCCGTCATCACTCTTATCCCTTGTATTCTTAGGCTGAACCACCGGCTCACTTGACGTCTGTTTTACGCCTTCGTTTGAGGCCTTGTCTTTTCTGGCCATCAAGCCTTTATCGTCGAGATTGTTTTCCCTGATATAGATGCGGTTTCTCTGTACACACAGCACTACCATTCCGATAACCGACAAAATGATCGATGCGATCAGCAGATATATGGGTCTCATAACAGGGATAAAACAAAGGAGTGCAAAGATCGGAACCGACCACGCCAAAGACCATAAGATATATTTCTTATAATCCACGGGCACGTCTGTTGCAACCTCACCTGTCTGACCGTTTACTACGGCATAGCTGATACGGTCATTATGTCTGACAGACATAAACCATACAGGGAAATATCCGAATTTCGTCTCGGTCTTTTCGGGAGCAAGATTCGATGATGATGATTTCTTGACCTCTATGCCTCTGACTGCGGGATCCTTGCAGACCTGATTGTAGATCTCCTGTGTAACGATATTACGGCACTGATTTTCATAAAGGTGCGAATCCGTATCCGCAGCATCCGCATAGAATCCGCTCATATATGTGGTATTGAACGGAACAGCCTCTTTGAAATCATAAGGAGCTATCGCTTCACTGAGCGTATCGGAAAACTGCGATGAAGCGTCATATGAAAGTCCGTTATACTCCGCATCGATATTTGTTGAGATGTCGTAGTGAGAATGGTATATATAATCCCCTCTTCGCGTATCCTTCTGACCGCGAAGCGTTGCGGGACGGTTTTCTTTGAAATCATAGATCCAGTAAGGCATGTAAATGCCGCGAAGCTTTTCGATGGTTGCATCCTCTTTCATGTACTGAGGAGCAAAAAGAGCTTTTTTAAGTGCGCTCTTGTAAAGCTCGGCACTCTGATCCTTGGTAACCTTAAAGGGAATGATATACTCGGGAGCTCTCTGTTTCCCTACACGGCTGGCAAGGACTGTTGAAGCTCCGCAATAGCTGCAGAATGTTGCAACGGTATTGTCATTTGCAAGGATCTCGCCACCGCACTCTCTGCAGGTATAGATAGTGGTTGTATACTCTTCGTAACCCGTTTCCGAAGTTTCACTTGTTTGAGATTCAGTGTATGTATTCTCTTCGGCATCATCCTTCTGAATCGCATCGTTCGGTGAAAAATCCGATTCGCAATAATCGCAGTGGAGCAACTGTTTGCCTGGGTCAAATTTTATGTTGGCTCCGCAATTGGGACAAACGAACATTACTCTCCTCCTTCTATACAAAAATATAAAGCGGCCCCCGATAGAAAATGGGAGCCGCTTAGGATCTTAAGCCTACTTACGGAATCTGTTTACGGCCTTTTCGGAGATCATTACCTCTCCATGTTCCCTGAGCACCTCTTCGCAGCCTTCGCCGGCGCTGTAGAGCTGTGCAAACTCAAGAGCCTGTACACAGCATCTGCTGAAACGGTCATAAGAAGCTTTGCCTCTTGCAACGTAAAGGAAATATTCCTCACCCATCTTGTAAAGCGAAGAGTTTATTCTGATGCCCTTGGGAAGTCCCTGAGCATACTCGATAAAGTCGGACAGGTAGGTGAACATGAATACCGCATCGTTTACATTGGCTGCCTGAGCCTCTACCTTAGCGGGTTCACTGCCTGTTTTTATGTTTGCTGCGGGAGCGGGAAGGGATAAACCTCCCTGTCCGAGTCCGGGAAGAGCACCGAGTGGTGCGGTCGTTCCGCCGGATTCCTCTTTAACATGCTCGAGGAGCTGCTTCAATGTATCGATAAATCCGCTTATCTTGTCGGCATCTACGCCGATAGCGGGATCCTTCTCGGAAAAAGTAAGGACCATTCCCTGCTCGGGAACCATCATTATCTGCATCTCAAAAGCAATCTTCGGAGGATGATATCCGACCTCGGATTTAGCCTGTTCAATAATCTCGCGAAGGAGCCTCTGAGCATTTTCGCTCCTTGAAATAAAGTCGCTGTAATCGACCTTATAGTAAGCAAGTTCGTCCTTCGACAGGTAACATTTAATTGTTTTTTCGTCTACTCTCTCTATTTTCATATCCAGTACCTCCTTAAGGCCCCCGGTACCGTAAGAAAAAATCACATTTATTTATGTAATGATTTTATCATGTTTCGCTTATTTTGTATAGTCTGTGGGCATTTAGCCAGGTTGCATCAAGCACCTCTTCGGAGCTGATTTTCTTGATCTCGGCGATCCTTTCGACAACCAGCGGAAGGTACCCGGAAAAGTTCCTCTCACCCCTGTGCGGAGTCGGAGCCAGATACGGGCAGTCCGTCTCCAGGACTATATTTGAAAGCGGTATGTACTCTACGGCCTCTGTGAGTTTTTTGGCATTTTTGAAGGTAACAACCCCGCCTATCCCGAAAAAGAAACCCATATTCAGGAATTCCCTTGCGGATTCCGCGGAGTATGAATAACAGTGCAGCACCCCGCCTATGTCTCCGGCATGATGCTCCTTCATAATATCTATCGTATCTTTTGCCGCCTCTCTTGAGTGGATGACCATCGGTTTTCTTAAGCTTCTTGCAAGATCCATCTGATTTACGAACCACTCGGCCTGAAGCTCTCTGGGATCGTCGTCCCAGTGATAATCAAGACCTATCTCCCCGATTGCGACGCATTTTTCCTCATTTTCCGCCGCGCTGCAGAGCCATTTCCAGGTCTCGTCATTGATCTCACTGCACTGACCCGGGATAACTCCGAGTGCGCAGTACATCCAAGGCGTCCTTTTGGCCAGTTCAAGCGCGGTCCTTGAACTTGCTATTCCCGCACCGATATCGGTTACTTTCTCTACGCCGTACTCTTTAAGAGAAGCCAGAACTTCACTTCTGTCTTCCGAGAATGCTTCATCATCATAATGAACATGTGTATCAAATATGGGCGCCATAATAACCTCATTCGGATATAAAAAAGAAAAGGCCACAAACCCGCTTCTAAGCAAGCCTGCGACCTCGCGTGGACCGCCAGGGGCTCGAACCCTGGACACCCTGATTAAGAGTCAGGTGCTCTACCAACTGAGCTAGCGGTCCTTTCTTTAGTGCAACGATGAGATATTACCATCTTCGATTTAAAAATGCAACAAAAATTTTTATTTTTTTCAAATTTTTATCGAAAGCCTATTTTCTCCTGCCGGGTTTAGACATTTTCTGCTCGTACATTCTGGCATCACTGATCCTGAAATACTCTTCAATTTTACCATATGAATCCGTCTCGGTCAGATAGGTTCCGATACTGAAATCAAGTTTATAATCCATCTTGTTGGAATCATTGTATTCGGCAATACACTCATTCATATGCTCGATAAATCTGCTGATTCGGGCTTCAGAATAGTCCGAGGCAAATACATAGAATTCATCTCCGCCGGATCTTCCCGCTATCTCACCGAAATTGCTGCTCTTTTTGATTGAATCGGCAAGTGCTCTGATCGCGCGGTCACCCTCATAATGACCGAAATTGTCATTGATGCTCTTAAGGCCGTCCATATCGATTACCATCGTGCAAACAGTCTTTGAATCCTTAAATCCCGCAAGAATGGAACGGGTTCTGTCTTCGAATCCGCGTCTGTTGTAAAGCCCCGTCAGTTCATCGGTAACGCTTAAACCTTCGAGCTTTTTTATAAGCTTTTCAATATGGTCGTTCTTTTTAAGTGTATCAAGGGAAAGCCCCATGGTGTGGAGCCATACATTGTAGAACTCATTGAAGATATCTCTTCCGGTAAGTTCCAAAACGGCATAGCCGTATATCTTCTCCGCATAATGAACAGCCATCACATAATAAACATGTGACCTGTCTGAATTAGAATCGGGGATAATATTTGCACTGGTGATATTTCGTGAACTTCCTGCATATTCACCCTTTTTGTCTATCCACATTACCGGAATAAACTTTCCTGAAGGGTTGGTAAACTCACTGTCATACGAAGGCCTTCCCTCGGAATCCTTATGCACCATCATGAAAAAGGCTGAATACTCACCGAAATTGACCGAATCCTCGGCAAAAATGTTTTCCATGGCTCGAACGCTTTCGGCCTTATTAAGCTTGACCATGGCAGATTCCGACTCGAAAATGCCCTCGTTCTGCTTTCTCATCTCATCCTGAACGCGGTCAAAGGTTTCGAAAACATGCTGATACTCAAGGGGCTCACATCCGCAGGATTGGCTGAAATAAGGTTTGGGTCTGACTACAAGATCCATATCTTTCGCATCACCGCCATCGGACAGATGGACAAGAAGCTTAAGAGCTTTTCGTGCTATCTCAAGCTGTTCCCTGGTGACGGACGACAGATGCGGAAGGAAATCCTTACCCTCGGGAGATCCGTCATATCCCGAAACCGCAATATCCTGGGGAACCCTTATTCCAAACTTTCTGAGAGCATCGCAGAGCGATATGGCCATATAGTCGTTTGCACAGACAATGGCTTCGGGACGCTCGGGAAGGGACATGAAGTATCTTGCTGCCTCTGCTCCCTTGTTATACCAGAAATCACCTTCAAACACTCCGACCCCGTCTTCGGGGAGACCGTGTGCTCTCATGACCGATCGGAACTCTTCATGTCTTTTGATCGCATCGGGATGAGAGAGGTATCCTGACATAAAACCTATCTTGGTAAAGTGGTGGTGATCGATAAAGTGCTCGACCATCTGCCTGAGGCCGCCCTCGTCATCGAACTCTATATTGTAGAATCCGTCGATATGGCTGCTGATCGAAACAACAGGGATTTTGGCAGCATGAAGTTTCCGCTCAACCTTATCGGTCAAACCGTTAACCAGGTACCCCTCACCATCGAAAACAGCCCCGTCAAACTGATCGAAATCCACATAATCAAAAAGTCCGGATTCATTGTCCGCAGCTAATGTTTTCTCATTGCGAAGTTTTCCATACGCATTGAACAAAACCAGATCTATGTCCAGTTCGTCAGCCGCAATGGAAAAAGCCCTGCTCAGTATTCTCCTGTATCTGTTCGAAAGACTGCTTCCGAACAGCGCCATTCTTTTTCTTTTCTTCATCCGGCTCAGATTTCGGGATTATTGTTGTTTACGGTTTTGCGGGGATATGCTCCTTCAATGTCAACGGGTGCGGCAAGAACGATGTTCTCGGCATCCTTGGCAATCTGGATCTCATATTCACCGGTATAGTGAACGTAAGCCTTAGCCTCTTCGTTCCAATGTGCGAAATCTCTGGAAGTAAGTTCAAATGTTACGGTCTCGCTCTCACCGGGCTTAAGGATTCCGGTCTTGGCAAATCCCTTAAGTTCTCTTACGGGTCTCTTAAGAGCACACTTGTTGACTCCTATATATAGCTGAACGACTTCTCTTCCGGCCTTTTTGCCGGTATTTGTCACCTTAACGGATACCGTGATTCCGCCCGCCTTCTCGTCTCCGATAAATCCCTTTGCATCGATCTTGAGATCCGAATAATCGAACTTGGTATAGGAAAGTCCGTATCCGAAGGGGAAGAGAACAGGCATCATCTTGGTTGTGTAATATCTGTATCCGATGAACTCGCCTTCACTGTATTTAACAACATCATCACATCCGAAATAGAACAGGTATGAAGGGTTGTCTTCGAGAATGAAGGGGAAGGTCTCGGGAAGTCTTCCCGAAGGGTTAACATCTCCGAAAAGAATATCTCTTACAACTTCGCCGCTTGCTTCTCCGCCGAGATATGTCTCGAGAATTCCCTTTACGTCATCGATCCAGGGCATCTCAACGGGAGCACCGTTCTGAAGTACTACAACTACATTCTTATTAACCCTGGCAACTTCCTCAATGAGAGCGTTATGAGAATCGGGCATTCTCATATCGATACGGTCTGCACCCTCGGATTCAAGAGCCTCGGGAAGTCCTGCGAAGATAACGACCACATCAGCCTTCTTTGCTTCCTTTACGGCTTCTGCGATAAGTTTCTTGTCAGGCTTATAATCCGAAGGAGTGATGCGGGTGGTCCAGAACTCGGGATCGGTAAGAGTGGGAGCTTTGGGTCCGGGGCCGTATCCCTTCTTATAGGATACATTGGGCATATCCTTGGTGGCATCAACTACATTTGTTGCCCTGCAGGTAGATACATGAGAGCTTCCGCCGCCCTGATATCTGGGGTTCTTGGCAAAATCTCCGAGAAGGAGAACCTTTTTCTTTTTGCTGATGGGAAGGATATTTCCGTCGTTCTTCAGAAGCACGACTGAGCTTTCAAAAAGCTTTCTTGCAACATCATGATTCTTATCAAGATCAACCTTTGCATTATTCTTATGCTTTTCGAGAGTCTTGAAAACATGCTTAAGAATATTGACGCAGGCTTCATCAAGTTTTGATTCCGCAAGCTTTCCGCTCTTTACGGCCTTGATGATGTCCTTATCAGTTTCGTGCTGCTGCCACATGGTAAGGTCGCATCCCGCTTCGATCGCACCTGCTCTGTTGTGGGTTGCACCCCAGTCACTTACGACCATTCCGTCGAATCCCCACTCTTTTCTGAGGATGTCGGTTAAGTACTTTTTATTCTCGGTCATGTATGTGCCGTTTACCTTGTTGTATGCGGCCATTATTGACTGAGGACGAGCCTTCTTTACAACAGTCTCAAATGCGGGAAGATAGATCTGACGCTCGGTCGTCTCATCCAATTCACTCGATGAAGTAAAACGGTCGGTCTCCTGTGAGTTAGCCAGGAAATGCTTAACGCATGCCGATACACCGGTGCTCTGAAGTCCGTTAACATATGCGGCTCCGAGTTCACCTGCAAGGCAGGGATCTTCTGACATGTATTCAAAGTTTCTTCCGCAAAGAGGGCTTCTCTTCATATTGACGCCGGGTCCGAGGACCATCTGTACGTCATTTGCCTGAGCCTCATTACCTATAGCCTTTGCAGCTTCATAGATAAGCTCTCTGTCCCAGCTTGCCGCAATTGCGCACTCCGCAGGAAAGCTTACCGCATCGATGGAATCATTGATACTTGCGTGAACGTCATTGACCTGCTTTCTGAGTCCGTGAGGGCCGTCGCACATCCACTCCTTGGGAACACCTTTCTTGGGAAATGCCGCTGTCTCCCAGCTTCCGACACCCGAAGTAAGATAAGCCTTCTCCTTAAGTGTGAGTTTGGAGACTATCTCCCTGATCTCTTTAACGGTCATGTGCTTTACTTTCTCAGCCGCCATATAGGTACCCCCTGTGATTGACACATATTTTCAAAAAGTGTATGATTCATAAGTCGTTTCGGAAAACAACATATATGTTTATTTTCCCATTAAAACGACACAACTTCAACACAAATATTGTTATAAAATTATTTTTTTCGGCGTGTGGCTCAGCTTGGTAGAGCGCTACGTTCGGGACGTAGAGGTCGCAAGTTCAAATCTTGTCACGCCGACTCAGTAACAACAAGGGTTTCCTCATAAAGGAGACCCTTGTTTTTTGTTCCTCTTCTAAGAATTTTCTAAGAATTTTTCTTTTATTCAATTATCAAGACGAGTTTCTTCAATTAAATGGAGACAACAGCATATGCAATTTGACTATTTCTATAACAAGGAATCCAACCTATTTACATTTTTACAGGTTCCAAAATATTTAATTACCGATGACCGCTTCAAGCCATTAAGTGCAGAGTCAAAGTTACTATATGCCCTCTTCTTGGATAGGGTACATTTGTCCGCTGCAAATAATTGGACCGATGATTGTAAACGCATTTATATCATTTATACGCTGGAAGACATCATGAATGACATCGGATACAAGCACGATAAGTGCACCAAGCTCTTAAAGGAACTAGAAGGAATTGGGCTTATTGAAAGGAAGAGACAGGGGCTCGGAAAGCCTGACAAGATCTATGTATAAAATTTTGTAAAGGATCTGGATTCATCGACAGATGAGGTTCTTCCCGCCGATCAGGCTCCCGTCTCTCAAGACACCGCAAACAAGAATGCGGAAATACCGCACTCTGGAGTGCGGGAAAACAGTTCTCTGGAATGCGATAATATCGCACCAAATAATACAGAGAATAATAAACCGGATTCAATAATAACAACACCCTCGAAAAAACTTGTTGTTGATGAAGATCTTATAGTCCTTTTCCACGATATTGGGATTACGAACGACAAAGATGTTAAGTCAATCTTTGATGCATCACAACAAGACAAGGAGAAATGTAAATCTGCCATCAACGCTCTTCGGCAACAGAGTGGGCCCATCAGGAACCTTGTAGGGTGGCTGATCAAGGCCGTAAAAGACGGATATAACCTCTTGCCTTATAACCATGTTGACCTTTCGCGAAACGGAAATAATAACTGGTTCAAAATGATGCAAAGTGACTACGATTTTGACGAGCTAGAACGGCGTCTCGTCAAAAACTAACAATCATCGGTTCGGCAGATATTAAATCTGCAGGGAAAGTGGGACGAAAAACATGAGTAAAAGTATAAACGAACAGATCACCGCAATGGAAACTCAGCTCACAGAGCTGAAAGAGTGGAAGCGCCGGGCTCAGATTTATCTGAGAAAAGCTTCCGATTTCTGTGTGAAAAAAGAGGAGAAACTAACTGCCGGACAAGCAGTTGGTTCTCCCTCTGATTTCGAGCAGAAAATCAAGGCATTTTACGGTCTTAAAAATGCCGACGATGAAGCTCGGTTTTTGAGCTTGATGTTGAACCCTCAGAGTAAAGAATATTGGACCGATCACAGAGGGTGAAACAGGAACGCTCTTAGCCGGGGTCAAGGGAGCGCAGCTCACCCTTGTCAAGGAGCCTGCGACGCTGAAACCCCGAAGGGGGCAAACTACTAGCGTACCCAGCGTAGCGGCCGGGGTACACTAGTGGCTTTGCGCCATTAGTAAACTAATGGGGGGAAACCGGTCGAACGACACAAATGGAGAAATATATGGAAGACTTAACTGTTTCTTTTTCATCAGGCAGAACCGCAGTGCAACATGATAAGCGCCTGGAGATGCCGGATAACGTTCTTTCAAAAGAAGAATTTGATATAAAAGTCAGAGAGTTTTATGAACAGAATGATGGCCTCAAAGATGATACAAAATTCGAGGATCTTATAAAGCATCGTGATAGTTTTGTTCTTGAAGATAAATTGGCTGCATTTAACGATTCCATAGAGGAATATACTAACGCTAAATTTCAACCATACATTGATGAATATAACAAAGGCAAAAAGCCTTGCAGACAGATCAAAACATCTTACTGCGAACACCTTGCCAAAGAAAATGAAAAGCTTCTGAAAAAAACAAAAGACAATGAAGCATTAGGTCTTAACAAGGGTATCCGGAAACCTACCCGGACTGTAGAGGAATTCGTTGTTCAAGTAGGCAATAAGGATACAAACAGCACTCTTCCTATGAACGGGGAAACAATGTCTCAATATGCAGATCGCATGCAACGGAACAGAATGTTTCTGGAGCAGTTTCTCAAAGACTTTGAACACAAATATCCGCATGTCGATATTCTGCTTGCTGCATTCCACGCAGATGAACCAGGAGGCACCCCTCACATTCACATACTCGTACAGTTTACCGGAGAGAATTATGAAAGGGGTTTATCACATCAGATCAGTATGTCAAAAGCCCTAGAGCTTGACGGATTCGCACGATCTGAAAAAAGGGATGAACGATTTGCCATAAATAGATGGATCGATGATGTCAAAGATAATGTTATGGAGCCTAACCTGACAATATTCTCCGACATGACCAGAAGAATCGAACTTCCGCCCGAAGAGAAACATAAAGGAGAAGACATCCGGACATATAAAGCTCAGCAAAAAGCTCTGGATGCACTTTGTGATAAAGCTGATGAAGTTATAAAAGCCATTCCGGAAAATCCTCTTTCCAAATCCGATATACATGATCTTGGAAAGTTTAAGCGGGCTATTGATGCAAAATGCGAAAAACCGGATGAAAAAGGAAATATCACAATAAAGATGCCGGTCAGCGTTGCCAGGTGGCTTTCTTCAATAATCGAGAAGGCGGTGCTCTTCTTCGGAATTACTCTTCATAATCCTCTTCAACAGATAAGAAAAGCTCTTCATAAAATTGATAAGTCTGTCCCCCCGTCAAGATTAGAGCGACACGGTGTCAGCATCAATGAACTAATCAAAGCCAACCAGGAAATAGTAAAAGAGAAAACTATAAATAATAATATCTATTCCCAAAAGAACAAGCGACATGAGTTGTAAAACAAAAAGGAGTCTCGGTCCTACCTGGGTTGAAGCTCCTTTGTGCAATTATCTTGCGGATATAAGTTTCTGAACAACGGTACAATTCCGTCCGTGAGGCTTGGCGATAAAATCCTGATACCCAAGGCAGACATTATAAATTTCTTTATGTTGAACAGAAAGGATTATGATAATGAGCAGGATAAAGAAACCAGGCAGAAGAGCTAAAGGCATTCAGGGAAAAGGTGGAAAACTCTATGTAGTGATACCTGTTAGAGAAATAAAAGCCGGGAAGGTAGCCTATACTAGCAAATGGGTTTGCACCGAATATGAAGATATCCCGACAAATGTAAAAAAAGCAATAGATTACAGATCCGAACTAATGCGCTCCGGAGAACACCGCCTTAAGAACATGGATTCATCTGTAAAGGATTACGTTATTAGCTATCTTAATGTAAAGAAGCGCATAGTAGCAGATACAACATATGCAACGTATTATCAGCATGCGCAGATAATTATGACACATTTCGGAGATATTCCTATTTCCAAGATTAAAGTCAAAGATGTTAACGATTTCTTAGATTCTCTTTGTTTCGAGAGTGTGGAAAAACGTCCGGGATATAACCAAAAAAGAAAAGCATTTCAATATCGGACCATTAAAGATGTCAGAAGATTTTTGATAGCTGTTATCGAAGAAGCCGTTAAAGATGGAATTCGCGCGGACAATCCTGCGAAAGAATCCTCAATCAATAAGACTCTGACGGATATAAATGACAAACATACCCATGATGGAAGTAATTTTTTCACAGCTTCAGAAGCTAAACTGTTTGTTGAATTGTTACTCGAAGAAATCCATCCCCTGCGCTTCCTGTTTATCTTTATTCTGATATTGGGATTGAGAAGAGAAGAAGCTCTCGGCCTCAGATGGTGTAGTATCGATTTTGTCAGAAAAACCATCACAATTGAACATACCGTCACCAAGGGCACGCGTATCAACCGACTTAATCATACTAAGACCAAAGCCAGTAAAAGAACGTATCTGCTTAACGATAAAATGATTTCCTGGTTGATGGACATAAAAGCAGATGAAAACCATTACCAAGAATTATTCGGTAATACATATATACAGAACGACTATATTTTCAAGAACATAAACGGAAAACCTTACTATCCGGATTCCATATCCAAATCATTTAAGAAATTCATATGCAAGCATCCGGAGCTGCCTCAAAACATAACACTCCATGGATTGAGAAAATCGTGTGCTTCCATTCTGATTGATATGGGAAACGATCCTACAGAAGCCCAGATTCAGCTTGGACATACCGATGTGGATACAACCTTATCAATCTATCGCGGTAAGCGTGATCAGGCAATGAGGCTTAATAATATAAACGATATGATAGATATTTTAGGACTGAATTAACAATCATTAATAGGAACTTGTCTTCTAAGAATTATTCTAAGAATTACATGAAAAAGACAATGTTATTTGATACCAAGTAATACATTTGAATTTTCTTGGACAGGCGGAAACCCTTGATAAATAGACCATTTATAACTGATTGGTACTTCCTGAAAACTATGGTTTTTATTCGGGACGTAGAGGTCGCAAGTTCAAATCTTGTCACGCCGATTATTAGAGGCTCTCCGCGAGAAGGCATTCCTTCGAGTGGTTAGAGCCTCTTTTAATTGGCGTGACCATCACGCACGACTTTTAGAAGCCCTTTGCGAAGGAGACTTTCCTCCGAGCAATAGGGCTTCTTTTCATAGGCATTCTCTGCAAAGACATCGAATTCTATGAATCCTACGATTTTTGATGCCTTTTTTGCACCTTTTTACGGGAAGAAGCATCGAAAGTAATTGATTTGCAGGTTTTTGATGCCTCAGAATACACTTTGCCGCTATAAATGGCATCGAATCAAGGGAAGTTGCGCATTTTTGATGCTTTGGGGACGATTCGCGTATGCTCGGGAGCTGTCTTCCGATACATAATCTTCGATTACCCTCGATGATTAACATCATCACAGAATCTCCAGCATATCCGGCTCCACATGGCATTTTAGAAACTTTACCTCAACTCCGGCCTTCACGGCATCATCAAGTGCCGTTCCGAATTCCGGATGAGTCGCCACATTAGCCCTGACTTCACTGACGCCGTCCATCTGGATCACGAAAGCAAGAATTGCATTGTAGCCCGCCTTCCGGGCAGCGATAAGTTCGTGGATGTGCTTGACTCCTCTTTCGGTCGGCGCATCGGGAAAATACCCTATGCCGTTCTCCTCGAGGGTACAGCCTTTGACTTCCATAAGATACTTTTCGGATCCTTTTTCCATATAGAAATCTATCCTGGATGCCCCATAGGTATACTCGGGGATCACCTTATCATACCCCTCGCCTTCGAGCCATTCTTTTACCACCTTATTCGGTGCCTGAGAGTCTATGTTGAAAAGAATACCCGTACTCTTCCTTACCGCAACAAGATCGTACTTTGTTTTCCTCCCCGGACTGTCCGGGGCAGTGAGCCACACTTCACACCCGGGGATAAGGAGTTCTTTACATCTGCCGGTATTCTTAACATGTACCGTCTCACTACGTCCGTTTATATCCACATTTGCTATAAACCTGTTCGGTCTGTTTATGAATACGGCCTTTGTAATGTTATCGTATCTCATAAGCGGGTATCAGAAATTGCTTCCGTTCCATCCCCAGTCGGTAGTGGCTGAGTATTTTACATATATATGATCCGCTGCGATTCCGAGAACCTCTCCGAATATCTTGCAGATTTCCCCGGTAAGCTTAGAAAATGCGTTCTTATCGGCACTTCCGAACACACTTACTTCAACAAATGCTATGGGCTCAGAGTTATCTCCTCTGAAATAGAGATGATATCCGTCCTCAAATCCTGTCATAAGCCAGCTCTCGCTCTTTCCCGGAACCATGGCGATAGCCTTACCGAGCCTGGTCTTAAGTTCTCTTTCCTGTTCTTCGGAAATCTTAACGGTTACTTTTGAATTAATAAAAGGCATATCTTTTCCTCCTTTAACATCTGTGATCATCATATATCACTCTGATTCATTAATTATTTACGGCAGTTTTTTCTTCGTACGACAGAAGCTTTCCGTTCTTCCACTCAATATCATATATCTTACCTAAACGCGAACAAAGACCAGTAACTTTTCCGCTTTGCCATGCTGCGGGAAGTGCCGGTAACAGCCTGTCTTCTCCTTCATGGCTCTGAAGGAGCATCTCCGCAATTCCCGATACCAATCCGAAATTTCCGTCTATCTGGAAAGGAGGGTGATTATCAAAAAGATTTGGAAGCATGGACTTTTGGAGTAATGCGATTATGTTCTCATAACATTTATCACCATCACGCAATCTTGCCCACATATTGATGATCCACGCCCTGGACCATCCCGTATGACCGCCTCCGCCGGATAGTCTTCTTTCGATGGTCGCACGCGCGGCTTTCAGAACTTTTTCTTTTTCGGGATCATCAAAAAACTGTCTGCCGGGATAAAGTGCAAAACAGTGTGAGATATGTCTGTGCCCGATCTCCGTTTCCTCATAAGGAAGCGCCCATTCCTGAAGGGTTCCGTTTTCTTCGATCTTAGGCTTCGGAAGTCTGTCAAGGATCTTGGTATATCTGTCCTTCTCATCATCGGAGATCATTTCGGTTTCGATCAGTCCGGTGAAAAGTTCATAGAGTATCTGAGCATCCATTGATGCCCCCTCACACATGGTCCCTTTTTCGCCGCTCGGAAGCCTGTATAAGTTCTCCGGTGACACACTCGGAGATACAACCAGCTCTCCGTTTTCATTTTGGGTAAGCGTATCTTCGAAAAAGAGTGCAGCCTCTTTAACTATGGGAAGATATTCTTCCATAAAAGCGCGGTCACCCGTATAGCGGTAATGTTCAAGTATATGCAGGCAAAGCCATGCAGCTCCCATCTGCCAGTAAGACGCAGCAGGCCATGTATCCTGAGGTGCACAGTCTCCCCATATATCGGTATTATGGTGAGCCATCCATCCTCTGGCTCCGTACATTCCGGAAGCTGCTTTTCTCCCATTCGGCACCATCTTCTTGATCAGGTCGAATAGCGGTGCATGAAGCTCGGACAGTCCCGTCACTTCAGCAGGCCAGTAATTCATCTGGGCATTTATATTGATCGTATATTTGCTGTCCCACATGGGTGAGAAGCTGTCATTCCATATGCCCTGAAGATTTGCGGGAAGGCTTCCCGGACGGCTTGATGAAACAAGAAGGTATCTTCCGTATGCGAAGGCCAGATTAATAAGCCCGTTATCACTCTCTCCGTTCTGAACGCTCTTAAGTCTTACATCCGTAGGTATATCATCACGGTCTTCACTTTCGATCGAAAGTCTGCAGCGGTTCATCAATTCGGATACATCACGGACATGCCTTTGTTTCAACTTTTCATATCCAAGCTTCTCAGCTTCATCGAGAATCCTGACCGCATCTTCAACATAGTCTTTGCAATAGTAATCAGTCTGTGAAGCCACCAGGATCTCGGCATCACCGTCCGTGTGAAGAGTTCTTCCTTTGATGAAGGGATTGCCTTTTACGGCGCGGATGACCATGCAAAAAGAAGTCCCTCCCGCGCCGGTCATTCCTTCCATGCAGAGAGTATTATCCGAAAGTTTATATACTTTCTCACACTGATCCGCACGCTCGGAGAAAATCCGAAGCAAAGTACCCTGACACTTAACGGCCATCACTCTGTCAGGATAGGAAATAAAACTCTCCCGTACAAACTTCACATCTTCCTTCGTGTAACTGACGGTGTGAATACCGGTGTCTATATTCAGTTCTCTTTTATAGTCGGAGATTTCTTCGATACGGTTAAGCTGTCCGCTCCAGTGTTCTCTGATACCGAGTATCTGAATCCTCTCACTGCCTTCAGGAATAATAAACAGATCTCCGAGAGGTTCATAGTGACTTTGATATTCGGGTATGCCGGCAAGAGTTTCGTTGGCCATATCCTCCGCTTCCGTGATCCTGCCTTCACGAATAAGCTTTCTGATAATGGGAATACTTTCTTTGGCATCGGGATTAATGCGGTCACGCGGGCCGCTCCACCAGATGCTGTCATTATTCAACTGGAACCTGTCAATAAGTGTACCCCCGAAACACATGGCTCCCATAAAACCGTTACCGAGAGGCAGCGCACAGTTCCAATCATTAGTTGCTTTGTCATACCACAGTCTGTTCATATATATTTACCCTTTTGAGCAATTGCCGACATTTATATTATATTGCATTTTGTAATATAATAACGACTATAAAATGTTTTGTTATCCAAGGAGCCGATATGAAGAAACGTTTGTTAAATATATTACTTGCCCTCGGCTGTTCATTCTGCATAGGTCTTTCGGGATGCGCAGGTAATGTTGCAGATCAGAATGTGCATCAGGAAGAAGATGATACTGATGAGGATGAAGACGAATCGGAAGATGAAGATAACGAAGATGAACCTTCGGAGATTTCCATAACAGAGCTTGATTACTCCGACCCCGATTCTATCCTTGCATTTGCCGCAGGCGAATGGACTTTTGTCGATCTTGAAACAGGTAATGAATATGCCCGGATCAGGATAAAAGAAGACGGTGAATGTGAATTCGAAAGACTTGATACCGGCCGGAAATGTGACGGAACAATCCTCTTTGATGAATATCTTGACGATAATTTTCCGGGAGTACACAGGTATGAGATCACATTGGGTGATCTGATCGATACATTTGACTGCTGGACCGATACGGATACATCCGCCGGAAGATTTATGATCGCACAAAGTGCGGGATATGATTATATGTACCTGGAGGAATTGGGAAACGGAGGATCAAACATCTCTTATCAGGTTTTCAGTTCATCCGATTCTGATTATGACTACTTAATGAAGTGGTTATTGATCCGTGAAAATGACGTAACGCATGAAGAAGGACTTCAGAAAAACGCTAAGTTTTATGCTCAGATAATCGCAAATACGGATGACGGACTCCTTGTCCAGAGACTGGATGATATAACCTTCGAAGCGCTTCATGAATACACAGATTTCAGATTTCTTGGCGCATACATGGATGAGAGTAATTATCAGCAGGCCTCACTTTGCACCATAAATGATGATGCTGATATGAGCGGCGTACTTGATACCTCGGTCCTTGAACGCCCATACCCTCTGACCGTGTTTCAGGTATATACGGATTCCGAAGGCAATATAGAAGAAATACATGATGTCGAAGACGCCGCATACGGCAGATATGAGATCCATCCGCTCGAGCAGGATGTTTCCTTCGAATTCGACACATTTACCATAAACGGATGGGAACATACTCTCGATGAGTACGGGATCGAAGGCAATGCCATAATGGACATAGAAGTGTTCGGAGACGAACTGATCATAGATACTCACATCAATCCCCATATGAGTGAATACACCATTTTCAATATGAGAAGTGCCTGGCCCGAGCACAAGTTTTACGGTGCTAATTTCATCCATGGCGAAAAAATCTGGGATTCATTCTATTCCTACATGGATACAGTATACGATTACGAGGACCATCCCATATATACCGTAGACGGTACGGAGATTTTTGATCTTTCCTTCTCGGAGGACGGTTCGCAGATCATTATAGGATACTGGAAAGAAGATTACGAAGAAGAGTATGAAGTGATTATCGACAGACCGGAATGCGTGAATGCTCCTCACTATGCATATGCGGATTTTGCCCGCCACCGCACGGCAGAAAACTGGAACGAATTTATGAGTTACGCTCCGGATGATGCCCTCTTTATGGTCATGGTAAATCCTCATAGTGATGATGCATGGGATTTCAACATGCCGATGAATGTCGGTGAAGGATCCGACAACGTTTATGTCGTATCACTTCAGAACGGTACCGAGTTCACCATCGGAGATACCAAACCCGAGATACGTGACAAAGGAGAGATCGTATCTTACTGTGTAGCCGTACCCGAAGGAGCCCCGATATACACACTGCACGCCGAGACACCGGACGGACGATCCGCCGAGTGGGATGTATCCTGGATCAGCGGAAAAGACGACACCCGCTGGATATTTAAGTAAGAAAAATGCAATCAGCCCTTCACCTTGAACCTGTCAAAGTGAAGGGCTGTTTTTATCTGTTTTTTATTTCAATCCTGTCCAGGATACCCTGTACTCCGACATTTTGATGTGTCAGATACATCCTGAGTACGTCCTGAATAAATTCGTTATCCGCACCTGTCTTTTTTGCAATTCTGTTAACGTCACAGCCTTTATCCGTCATCTTCATGATCCTGGAAACAAGATCATACATATCTTTATCCGGCAAAGACTTTTCCGTTACAGTATTTATCTCCGCAGTCTTTGCATGTCCGTAATATATCTTACGGGGATTACGCGCAAGCAGCATATTCCAGCTGTCTTCTATCTGCGTCCCCTTATGCAGTTCCAGTTCATACAAAGGATTCAGGTCACCCACAAAAAGAGAGCCGTCATACAGCATAAGAGATATACTGTCTTCACTGTGTCCGGGAGTATGGAAAACTTCTCCGGTTATCCCCATCTCTTTTAAAAGATCGCCGCTCTTATCCACAGAGAACAGTCTGATCTTCTCATCATCTATGGGTATAAAACGATACTTGTTTTCTCTTGCAAATATTTCGTCGGAATTGTGAATGAATTCTTTTTGAACATCCGCAACAAGGATAGTCGCACCTTCATTTGCAATCTCCTGAGCTATACCCATATGGTCGGGATGAAAGTGTGAGATCATGATGCAGCCGATATCCTTTACCGCGATACCGGTCTCTTTAAGCGATCTGCAAAAGTCGGGAAACGATCCCGCCCATCCCGTATCAAAGAGAAGCACCCCCTTATCTCCTTTTATCAGATATGTATTTGTCTTCGAATAATGAAGCTCGTATATCATCAAAAGAAATTCCTCAAACAGTTATAACCGGTTTCAGGTGAATCACTTTCCGCACCTGATGAATTCTTCAGTTTCGCAAATGCTTCTTTTATACGTGCAAGATCCTCATCACCATTATATGGCGTGAGCATCATAACAACATAACCTTCATCGCAGCATTCGGGTTCGCATTTGCAGGCACGAAGAGATGCGGCCATATCATTGCCGGTGTACTTATTATCGGATCTCACAACAATCCTCAAAGGATCCGATGTACATACATTAAATCCCAATCCGGAAATTTCTTTTTTGAGATTTTCCGTTTTATCGCAAAACTCTCCAAGCATTGCCCTGTAATTATCCGATTCCCCATTGAATGCATCCAAACTTGCCATTATAAGGTAGGAGGGGCTGGAAGAGCCGAACATATCCAGCGCATATTTAGCATCGGGTATCACATCGGAAAAAGATTCGTTTATGTGTAGATAAGCCGCGCCTGTAAGCGTCGGCAAAGTTTTATGAGCGGATGTGCACGATATATCCGCCAGACAATCCACAGGGTGTAGATATGCGGGATACTTATCCGCATCCAGAAATTTAAAATACGCAGAGTGAGCACCGTCGACCAAAAGAGGAATATTGACCGACCACAGTTCACGCTTCAGTGCGGCAAGGTCCGTGACACTTCCGAAATAATCCGGATAAGTCACATATACTCCGATGGGATTAATCTCTTCGACGGTATTATCATAGATTTTATTTAAACCTTCATCCGCACTTAAATTCTCTTCTTCTATTTTAATCAGATTCACATTAAGAAGAGTTGCGGCATACAATAACGCTTTGTGAAATTTACCTATCACAAACATGTAGGGCTGAGGCTCTGAACCGTATTCATCACATGATACCGGCACCAACGTATTTTCCCAATGCCTCTTGGCAAGCCATATCATGGCTTTGATAGCCTGGGTGGATCCCTCGGTTACATAGAATGTATCCGTTCCGTAGATTTCCGAAGCGATGGCTTCGCTCTCTTTTATGATCCCCTCCGGATGATACAGATCATCCGCTCCCTTTATCTCCGTAATGTCATACGCAAATGCATCACTGAGCCATCCAGGAATATTATTATAGCCGTATGTTTTTCCCTTATGCCCCGGCATATGGAGTCTTGCGGTATCGGATTTCTGAAACTGTTCCAGAAAATCAACTATTGGAGTTTCCATATTACTCTTCCTTATGCGTTTTCGCTGACACACATCATGATCGCACACTCGATCCTCTTTTTAAAGAGTTCGCATCCGGGTTCGTAGATGCCTCTTATTGATCCGGAGGCATGGAACGCATTTGCCGCGCATCCGCCGGAACAATAAAGCTTCGCCCAACAGTCCTTGCATTCTTTTCTCGCATATGCATTGCAGCTTCTGAATTCCTCACGGAGAGGGTCATTGGTAACACCGTTAAATACATCACCGAGTTTGTAAGATTCTTCACCTACGAACTGATGGCAGGGATACAGATCTCCCCAGGGAGTGACGGCCATATATTCCGTGCCCGATCCGCAGCCGGAGATTCTCTTATAAATGCAGGGTCCTTCCGTCAGGTCGAGCATATAGTGATAGAAGGTTATCGGCTTTCCTTCCTTTTCACGTCTCAGCATATCCTTAGCCAGGATCTCGTACTGCTCTTTAACGATCTCGATATCTTCGGGAGTAAGAGTGGTCTCATCCTCAGGCTTTCCAACAACCGGTTCCATACTCAGCTCCGTGAATCCGAGATCCGCCATATGGAATACATCCTTGGTAAAATCAGGATTGAAATGAGTGAATGTTCCGCGGATGTAATAGCCTTTTCCGCCCCTGGCATCCACGAGTTTTTTAAATTTGGGAATTATGCTGTCGTAGCTTCCGTTTCCGGCGTAGTCCACCCTGAAACGGTCGTGAACTTCCTTACGTCCGTCAAGAGACAAGACCACATTACTCATCTCCTTATTGGCAAACTCGATGACATCATCATCTATAAGCACGCCGTTTGTCGTAAGCGTAAAACGGAAATTCTTATTCTTTTCTTTTTCGATGCTTCTTGCATACTTAACAAGTTCTTTAACGACATCGAAATTCATCAAAGGCTCGCCGCCGAAAAAGTCCACCTCAAGGTTGGTTCTTGTTCCGGAATTCTCTACGAGAAAATCAAGCGCACGCTTACCGACTTCGAAGCTCATAAGTGCCCTGTCACCATGATATTTTCCCTGACTTGCAAAACAGTACGAACAGTTCAGGTTACAGGTATGTGCAACATGGAGGCAAAGAGCTTTGACAACATTTCCGCTACGCTCCTTAAAAGTCCCTGCCATATCTTCAAACGTATCTTCGGTAAAAAGTTTTCCGGCCTCTTTGAGTGAAACGATGTCTTCGTAGCAATCAAGGAGGTCTTCTTTTGTAACATCATCACGGTCCGCATATTTAGCGGATAGCTTTTCTATGATCTCATCCCTGGAAGTATCCGGGAACATTTCGATCATGTCGTAAGCGACTTCATCCACATCATGAACAGAGCCCGAACATGAATCCAGAACTATATTAAATCCGTTAAGTTTATACTGGTGAACCATCTTTTCTCCTAAATCTCGTGTTGGAAAATGCCTTATAATAAAAGCCCCTTTTGTCAGCTGAGCCGGCAAAAGGGGTTTACTTCATTGTCCGAGAAAAACTACTTATTTAGCTTTATTTTCGCACTTCTGGTTAGCAACACCACAGCTGGTCTTGCAAGCAGACTGACATGAAGTCTGGCACTCGCCGCATCCGCCCTTCTTAGCGCTTTCGCAAAGATTACGGGTTTCAAGAGTTTTGATTCTTTTCATTTCAATCCCTCATCAATCATATATTTGAAATTTGTATTTCCGAAAAATAATACCATTTACGGCGGATTATGGCAACAAAAAACGGGGACTTTTAGGAAAAAGCCCCCTTTACAAAGCATTTTCGCGCGGCAATAAGCCTGAGAAGCCTCTCAAAATCATTCAACAAGACCCATTGGAATCGTAATCTGCCAGCCGCCTTCGATAGGGCCTTCGTTGCAGGTCCAGTATTCTCCACAGATCTTATATCCTTCGAAACCTCCCTCGGGAATAAGAATGAATTCTTCGTCAAAACTGTCCCTTCTCTCGGAATCAAACCAGCTGACGCTAAAATCATACAGTACTTTTTCACCTGAAGGATCTATCAGATATGTATACCCGTGATTATCTGTTTTAAAGATATCCGTGTATCTGGTCTGAACATGCAGCATTCCGTCGGAAATTCCGTATCCGGTTAATGTTATGCCTTCCGCCAGCGTCACCTCGTTTGATGAACCGGGGACGATCACAGGAAGCACTGCACCTTCGGGAATGGGCACCCTTCCTCCTCCCATGCCCCTGAACTCGTAGTCATACGTTACCTCAACATCTTCCGGAAGATTACACAAATCTATCATATCCAGTGCAATTTCAAAATGATCTTTCCGGGGAAGTATCGACCTTACGGAAAAGACGACCTTATCCCCTTCTTTGATGGGCACGCCCATCTGGTCGATCTGAATAAGAAAATATGCCGTACAAGTCTCCTCATCAAAGTCCACCATACTGCATCCCGCGCACTGTGCACTGCGTGTATGAATACTATAACTGTCAAACAGATCGCATGATTCTGAAAGCCTGCTTCCCTCCGTGTCATGCATCGATACAAGAATTTTAGCTTTATCATTATCCAGTTCTACACCCACGACCTCCATCACGATGCCTTCTTTTTCACAGGAGATACATACGGGCTTTAGGTTCTGTGCAAGAGACGGAACTATAGAATACATTATCTGATAGGCTGTCTCATTGTTGCACGCTGCCATGACCGGGATGGATCCGCAAATAAGAAGCATGACACATGCGGCAGCAGCCAGTATCTTAAGCGGAGTAAAGTCCTTTTCAAATTTATGATTATCTGCTTCTTCCAAAATATCCGGAGAAATTTCGGATATAACATCATACATATCTTCCGAATTCATAATTCATAGCCTCCGTTTTCAACAAAAGTTTTTAGTTTTCTTCGTATCTTTAAAAGCCTCTGTGACACTTTGTTTTCGGAAAATCCGAATTCTTCTGCCAGATCATTAACCGGTTCCCCGAAATAATATCTTCGGACAAACAATACTCTGTCCACGGTTTTAATGCCCTCAAGATAGTCATCTATCAGCCCGATCAGTTCTCTTTTTTCCGTCTGATCTTCGATATTGATCCCGGAAGGAATACATTCCTCCAGTTCTTCAAGCATCACTGTCATTGCGTTGTAACGTTTTTTCGCATGGTTTTCCCTGTATTTGCTCAGTGATATATCTCTGACTATTTTTCCGAGAAAAGCTTTTAATGACGCCGGCATCAGAGGAGGGATCTTATTCCAGACGGTAACCAGAGCATCGTTAACACACTCCTTGGAATCTTCGACATCTTCCAGGATATTGCCGGCAATCTTAAGACAGTACTTTCCGTATTTTTCCTGCGTCTCGGAAAGTGCCGCCTCGTCCCTTTTAAAAAACAATTCAATTATCTGTTTGTCGTCCATGAGATATCTCCGAAAAAAGCCCCTCTATCAATATAGCCGCAAACCGTAGAAAAATCTTATCGTAGAATACTGAATTTTTTGAAAAAGAAAACGTGGGACCATTGAGGTCCCACGTGTGAATTACCTGAGTACAAATATATATGCCAGTATAAGTAAGTGAAGCGGATAGAAAATGTAGAAGAACCATTTGTGGAAAGGATGCTTGCTTCCGGATTCCCCGTTGTAGAAATACTGAAACATGATCGGAACCATAAACGCACCGAGCTGCATGAGTGCATAAGGTGATCCGCTCAATGCTGTTGGAATTATAAGCAATCCGCATTCAACACAGATGATGATATTAAATGAAAGCCACTTTTTCTTCTTATCATCACGATATATGAAGAGGAACAACGGCCATAGAACATCGAATATCGGCCAATCTCCGAAAATCGAAATGATGCACAGAAGAACTACTATTACTATCTTAGCCCATTTGGGAAGATTGGTTCTGTCCCAGACGCATATAGCCATAAGCCCCAGGAACAGTGTATAGATTACTCCAAACTGATACGTAATAGTCCCTGTTTCATACAAAGAGAACGGAATCCAGGATATAAGTGCGAAGAGCCCGAGGCGAAGTGCATACTTTTTAACATTGCGGGTATGAATATAACCCTCAGCTACCATAACGGCCATAGTAGGACCGGTGAGTCTTCCGATAAAGTGCATTACCTGCCCTGCTACGGATGCAGTATTGAACATTTTCCAAGCAAGGTGATCAATTATCATTGCGATGATTGCAAGGTACTTGATCTGATTTCTGTTCAAAGATAATTTCATTTTACAACTCCAAGTCCTGTCCTTTGCTGAACATAAGGTAAGAACGTATCTGCCTCATCACCGAGACATCTGATAGGAATGCTCATTCCAAGCATGACGCTGAACAAAACCATATACAGGGTAAGTCTTTTTTGGCCTTCTTCACATTTAAACTGATAGGCATTGTTAAATGCTATATAATCTTCGTCATTTATCTGAGTTATTATTCTCATACCGCCACCTGCTTTTTCGCCCTAAGCTTGTTGATCAGGTTATTCAGGAGCCTGAGCACACATGCAATTCCAAAATCCATCAAAACAACAAATGCAAAAATCGCAATTCCGATTGGAAATCCCCAATTCAGGAATCCGTACCAGTCATTTGTATCGGGCCATTCTCCGATCCCGTTTATCAGAATGTTAACCAGATAATATGTTCCGTATGCAAGCGCAAGCGCAGCTGAATACAATGTATATTTGAACGGAATCTTTTCACGAGTCTTTATGATCAAAAACTCTGCCATAGCAAAGAGAGGAACTATCAGATGAAAATACAGATTGCCTCTCTCATAAAGATTCAGCTCAGGGTAAAGGGGCTGAAGGAACGCGGCAATTATCAGAAATGTAAGACCTGTTACAGATGCTGCCATGAGCTTTGGGAGTACAGAAAATTTCGCTGACAATGCGAAGAATATCAGCCTGATAAGAGCAACGGCTCCGCAGAACAGATTGGACAAAACCGTAAAATATTTGAGATTGGCAAATCCCGAGGCCATGAGTCCTGCGCCCGAATCGTTATTTGTCCACATCAAATATGTTCCGATACCTGTAAAGATAACTATGCAGATATTGAAACATATTTCACAGATGTTGTTATAATCTCTTTTTTTCATCAATCAAACATGTATGCAGCTACAAGTGTATATGTATCACGGATAGCATCGATGTGGGTTCTCTCATACCCGTGTGTTGCTCTTGTTCCGGGTCCGATAGCGGCATGACGGATGTCATATCCCGCCAAAAGAGAAGTGTCCGCGTCTGTACCGTAATGAGGAGTGAAGATGTCGGGTACATAATCTATCTTTGCTTTCTTGGCCTTTTTCTCCAGATCTCTTGTCATATCGAAATTGTAAGGTGCACGTGAATCCTTGAAGAAGATAGAAACCTTCCTCTCATCGGAAGTCTGCTCCGGACCAATGCAGGCTATATCCACCGCAAGAAATTCTGCGGTATTTTCGGGAAGCCACGATCCGCCGAGTCCTATCTCCTCGTGGAAAGGAATAAGGAAATATGTCTTCTTAGAAGGAGTCTTTTTCTCCTTCTTCATATCCTTTAATATCTCCAGAAGAACGGCTACCTGTGCTTTATCATCAATGAAACGTGATTTGATATATCCGTTCTCGTACTTAAATCTGTGATCGAGCGCGATATAATCTCCCACCTCTACTCCGAGTTTTCTCACATCATCTGCATTTTTTACATCGGCATCAACGATTGCAACAATGTTTTCATCGAAGCCGGGCAATTCTTCCCATGCTTTATCGGGAGTGACATGTACTGAAGAAAGCTTTCTCTGAAGTGCACCGGTTATGACTTTACCGCTTCTGGTATGTATCCGGATATTTTCACTGTCGGAATTATGAGCATGCAATCCTCCCACGGGACATACCTTTATGGTTCCGTCCTGATTAATATGACGAACCATAAGTCCGATGGTATCACCGTGTGCACTTATGACTCTTCCCTCACCCTTGCCTCCGAGGTCTATAAGAACTCCGCCCTTTTTAAGAGTACTTGTCTTAAATCCGAGGCTCTCTGCTTCTTTTACCAGATAATCCTGAAGCTCGTGATACTGCCCTGTGACCGAATCGATATCCAGCAGTTCCTTCAGCTTTTTAATAAAATACTTCTCATCCAATTTCATTTTAGATAACCTTCTATCCGTTTATTTTATTCTGAAAAGCAATAAGATCGTTTGTAAGACTCTCTGCTTTTTTGGAATCAAGTATCCAGGATATTACATTTACCAGGACCGTGATACAAATGACACTTACAACTATACCACAACAGATGGCTATGAGTTCCCCCGTTATCTTCATCCCGGCAAACATTGTAGTAAGAAGTATCGCACTTATCAGTATTACTCCGATTATTTCTCTGAAGATTGCCTGCTTTATGGTAGGTTCTTTCTTTTCCACCATCAAAAGACCGGGGATACTTGTGATAGCCCCATATATGATCGGATATAAAAATGCATCATATCCCAGCTTCTGATCCGGCCTGAATATCATACCAATAACAAAGACCGCCAGATTAATGCCTGTTACTATAATAAAATAATTTCTGAGGCATTCTTTTAAATGATCTTTCCAATAATCCTTCATATACATCATCCCTTAAGCTTATCCTTCAGCCCCTGCACATACTTTCTGGATATGATCACTTCTTCGCCGTTTTTCAGCTTGCATAAAAATCTTCCGTTGAGCGCGGGCCTTATTGAATCAACTTTCATCAGATTTACTACGACCGATTTCGAAATCCTTATGAAATGAAAAGAATCCGTAACCTTCTCAAGTTCATACAATCGCTTTTTTGATTCGTAGGTATCTTTTTCCAGATACAGAAATGTTCTGTCATCAACGGATTCGATATAGTACACATCCGCGATGGGAATGCTGTACATATCCCCCTCCGTATATCCTTCAAGATTTCCCTGTCTGGATTTGATGAATCTGGTGATCTCATCGATTCTCTCATCAATCTTGTGACATCCGATCTTTACATATTCATTTTCATCCGGATGAATCAGTTTCACCTCAACATCCATAGGCTTATCAGTATTTTTCATCAACCTCAAAATCTCCGATGCCCTTTAAGTAATGATCAAAGAACTTAAGTGTTATGGAATTTATCTTATCTATGCACTCTGCAGGATCTCTGTCGCCCATTCCGAGATTCTTTGCAAGAACGGGTGAAAAAAGAGGAAGATCCGTGAAGTTCATATGTGCGGTTTTCTCAAAATAAACAGAATAGCCTTCCGAAGCATTATCCATGATCACATTATTGGAGTAGGTATATCCTATTTCCTCTGCCAGCACTCTGTCGGCGTGATGGGATTCGGAATCAAAGCACAGTATCGGTGTATCGTACGGCTCCGGATTAACGATAATATTACCGTTCTCAAATCCTGTCTCTTCACCAAGCATCGTTCCGTCAAAATCAATGACTGCGGATACATCTTCCCTTCTTCCCACTGTAACCGCAGTTGCTCCGCCAAGGGAGTGACCCATAAGTCCGATCTTATCGGTATCTGTAATACCGAGGATTTTTATGATTTCTTCCTCGCTAGTATTCGTCAGAAACCATTCATCTCCGATGATACCGCTCCTTGCGGCATCGATAATGGTATCAAGCGCAAAGTTCATATCAGCTTCCCTTATATCCATCCATCCCGATGTGAGCTCATATACTTCCGCCTCACTCCTTGATGATGCATCCATCGCGCTGTTAAAAAATCCGGGATCCACTGTGATGATCTTACCGTTTGTATCTTTTGTAAACAGTGAATGATAAGGATGTTCGATACTTACTACAATGTATCCGTTAGAAGCAAGTTCCAGATATGTTGATGCATTGCTCTCGTAATATCCGAAAGCCCCGTGACTGAAGATTATAAGCGGAAGTGAACTCTTTTCAAATTCACCCGTATTCTCCGGATAGAAGAAATATACGGGCACCTCTCTGAATGAACCATCGTTTTCATTTACTTCCAATCTGCTGTCATCGATAAGTATCGCCCTGCTCTGTGCCACGGTATATGGACCGCTCACAGGCCTTCCCGAATAATCGGTAAATATAAATGCAGGTATCATACTCATTCCGGTCAGAATGATTCCAAAGACCGTTCCCATTACGATCGCAGCCGTTTTTTTCCTGCTTTCATTTTTTCTGCAGAGGATGATCACGATGCCGGACAGGACAAGTCTTATGATCAGCAGAATAAGCAGTGATTTAAATCGGAATGAAAGATCTATTCCCGGAAGAAGCAGCATCAGCAAGAACAGGATAAGCTCCGATGCATTTGTGATCCCTCTTTCCTTCGCCCACTCCCTCTTGGATACATGAACGGTTATCTGACGTATCAGGGTCACGATCTCCGTGATCAGTAAAACAACAAATAATAATTTTTCCATATATTCGCCTCCGTAATTCTTTGTCAAAGCGAATATATCATTTGAAAATCAGTATTTGCGGAAACAGGCCGCGAAATGCATTTTTCGGGTGTAAGATGCATATCAGTATCCTATATTATTGGCAATTCCTACGGAAACATAATGATCAAGAATGGCTTTATAATCCGTTCCCTCTTCGGCGGAAGGAGTTAAGATACCTTCTATCATGTACCTTATGCCGCCGTTTTCAAGCTTTTCCATCTCATTATATCTGTCCTTGAAAAACATTCCCTTCGAAACCTTCCTGTCATACAGAATTCCTTTGCATTCCGATAGTTTACAGTCGGGGAAATTAACATTATATATATGCCCAGGTGTAAAAGGTTCATATATGATCTTATCAAGTATCTCCGGAAGATAATGATCCGTAACATCATGAGGTCCGTTAAATGCTTCAGAAATCGCTATCGAGTGAAATTCCTGAAATGCTCCTTCAAATGCAGCTCCCACGGTTGCGGAATACTGAAGATCCGAAGCCATATTAAAGCCGTTATTGATACCGGATAAAACGACATCGGGCTTCTTAGGCATTACGCTGAGACTTCCCACCCGGACACAATCTACCGGCATTCCCGAACAGAAAAAAGCTTTTACGCCTTCCACCGGATAATCCTTTATCGGATATACATCAAGATGGTTTCTCAATGTAACGCTGTGACTGGCTGCGCTTCTTTCTTCCGCAGGAGCAACGATCCAGACTTCACCGTATTTTAGAGCAGCTTTTGCAAGCCTCTCCAAACCGTGAGCATCTATTCCGTCATCATTTGTAAGTAAGATTCTCATATTTATACCCATAAAACAAAAATGTCCCGGCGCCCACTGAGGCGTCGGGACTTTTCATGATCATGCTTCGATCAGTTCATCTATATTGGATGCATCAGCAACAGATGCTCTGCAGGAAATCGTCTCTCTGGGGAACGGAGTATTCGCTGCAATGTGATTGTACATAAGCACGATGGGATCGTGTCCCTGTCCGAACGAATCCTGACTGATGATGGATCCGACGGCACCGTTTTTGATGTAAGGGAAAAGTCCTGGATTAAGGTCGAATCCGACAATCTTTGTTTTGCCCTTTCTGCCGGCATCAACAACCGCCCTGGCAGCATCTTCAGGGAATCCGTTAGTCAAAAACAGGATCTGTACATCGGAATTCTTACTTAAGAAGTCCTTAGTCTTCTTATAAACATCGTCCCCGTCATCCTTAACGGATATCTCACCCGCAAGTTTAATGGACTTATATTTGCCGAGAGTATCAATGAATCCCTTTCTTCTCTCAACATTACCGATAATGGTATCGCTGCCCATCAGGATTCCGACAGTTCCGCTCTTTCCGATAAGTTCGGCCGCGGACTTGGCTGCCAAAGCACCCTGTGCAATGGAATCGGACTTAAGGCATGCCATTCTGAGTTTAGTATTTGCACAATCGCAGTTGAATGTCATGAGCTTGACGCCCTTGCTTCTGGCCTGCTCAAGCACATTCTCAACTCCGCCGAGGAAGCCGGGATAGATGATCGCATCGTATTTCTGATCGATGAGATCCCTGATGTATCCTCTGACTTTCTCATCATCGTCGCCTTCAGCGGGCATAATGGGAATAAATGTTACTTTAGTCCTGAACGGTGCAAGTTCCTTAACCGCATAATTTGCACCACGCTTTACTCCGTACCAGAAATCATTATCGTTCATGCTGAGCATTGCGATCTTGATCTCTTTACCGCTTCTGTTGTTTTCGGGCATTACACCGGTATCAAATCTTCCGATAAGCTTTCTGATTCCCTTAAGCATGTCGTCAAGGGCCGCAGTGTTTTCACCGATCTGAGTTGCCTCTGCGGCAACCTCCTGGGATACGGCTGCAATATCCTGCGTGGTATCATTGATATCCTTGGCGCTTTCATAAAGCTGATCCGCAATATCTATGGAGTGCTCGAAATTATCCTCCATCACCGTGAACATCTTATTAATGTCGGTGATCTTGGTCTGGATCTGAGTCGAATTGGAATAGATGGCTCTGAATGAGCTGTTTACTTCCGCAAATGTAGCCTTACTGTTATTAAAAGATTCGGTAACCTTGTTAATGCTTTCCGTAACATGGGATGAGCTGGTCATGATCTCGGAAAGTATGGTACTGATCCTGTCCATGCCCTCCTTGGTCTGTTCGGACATTCCGGTCATTTCACCGGCAACGACCGCAAACCCGCGTCCGGTCTCACCTGCTCTTGCCGCTTCAATTGATGCATTAAAAGAGAGAAGCTTAAGCTGGGTACTGATATCAACTATGAAATCACCGACTTCATAAACCTTCTGTATCTGATCGTTGAATTTGACAAGGGTCTCGTTAATATTGTTAAGATCTTCGGATACAATATCCATCTCCTTATTGTATCCGTCAAGGCTCTCCATTCCGCTGTTACTCATCTGAGCGGTTTCGCCGAGCAGGTCTCCGATCTCCGTCATGGAATTTCCGATCTCATTTAACTGATCGGAATTAGACTCCATAACCTTCTTGTTATCATCAACCATTTCAAGCTGCCTTGATGCTCTCTCCTCAACACTTATGGTGTTGTTGGCGATCATTTCGGTGCCTTCCTGATTGGCCTTCATGTTCTCGGTAAGCCTGTCAATGGCATCCGAAAGCACAACCGTGTTCTGCTTGGTCGACTCTACAAATGTAAGCATATTTGACTTGATGAGATTCAAGCCGTTTGCAATAACATCTTCGGAAGAATTGTTTCCTGAAGTCGGAATATCATCGAGGTTAAGCTTGCCCTTTGCAAGCTGTCTGGCATTGTCGACCATGGCATCATTTTTCTTCTTACCAAGAAGCCATATCACCACACCCGCGATGATTACCAATAACTCGATTACCGCCAAAACAATCCAAAATGTACCCATACCCGTTACCTCTCAATTACAACTTGCTGCATAGACAGCCCTCTATAATAATATTCCCCTAACAAGAACCAAATAGCAAATAAATAAAGAATAAAATTATTCAACGCCATCCCAGCAGTAGGTGCAGAGTTTGTCGTGAGGAAGTCCCGTTGAATCAAGCATGTCATCAAGACGCGCATATCTGAGGGATGTAAAATTCATCTCCTTACGGATCTCCTCTATCATTGCAGCATACTTCTCGGTATCGGGATCTGCGTACTGCTTAAGAACTTCTTCCGTTACGTTACCGCCTTCAAGTCTTTCGATCACTCTTCTGGTGATAAGATCCATCTCGGACTTTGATCTGGAGAAGTTAAGATACTTACATCCGTATACAAGAGGAGGACATGCAGGTCTTACATGAACTTCCTTTGCTCCCGACTTATAAAGGAATTCCGTGGTCTCTCTGAGCTGGGTTCCTCTTACGATGGAGTCATCTATGAGGATAATGCTTCTGTCTCTGATAAGTTCCTCGACAGCAAGCAGTTTCATCTTGGCGATAAGATCGCGCTTGCTCTGAATGGTGGGCATGAACGATCTGGGCCAGGTAGGTGTGTATTTGATAAAAGGTCTTGAAAAAGGAATACCGGACTTATTCGCATATCCTACTGCATGTGCGGTTCCGGAATCGGGTACACCCGCAACGATATCTGCTTTGACATCATCTCTTTCTGCCATAGCCGCACCGTTGTTATAACGCATCTTCTCAACAGACATTCCTTCGTATGAGCTTGAAGGATATCCATAGTATACCCAGAGGAAGGTACAGATCTTCATCTTGTCTCCGGGTGCTTTAAGAGTAACACAGTTCGAATCCGTTACGCATACGATCTCGCCGGGTCCGAGTTCTTTGTAATCGTTATATCCGAGATTCTTATATGCAAAGTTTTCAAATGATAAACAGAATGCTCCGTCCTTTTTACCTACCACAACCGGAGTTCTTCCGGACTTATCTCTTGCCGCATAGATTCCCTTGGGGGTAAGCATCAGAAGCGATACGCTTCCGTCAATTTTCTCAAGTGCATAATCTATTCCGTCGATAAGGTTCTCTTTGGTATTGATAAGAGCTGCGATAAGTTCTGTTGCATTGATCTCTCCCGAGCTCATCTCCATAAAATGGCTTAAGCCTCTGTCGATAAGATCCTTGGCAAGCTCATCAGCATTATTAACTTTGCTTACGGTAACCAGTGAATAGGTTCCGTGATGTGAATGAATGATAAGGGGCTGCGGCTCGTAATCGGATATGGAACCGATACCCATATATCCGTCCATCTCCTGAACTTCTTTGTCGAACTTGGTCCTGAAAGGTGAATTCTCGATATTGTGGATCGCACGATTAAATCCGTCCTTACCGTATACTACCAATCCGCCTCTGCGGGTTCCGAGATGTGAATGATAATCCGTTCCGAAAAACAGATCAAACACACAATTTTCTTTTGCCGCTACTCCGAAAAAACCACCCATCTTAAACTAACCCTTTCAACCTTTTTATTTCTCAATTTTCTGTATTTGTACCCGCTATCGCTTTGCTTTTAGTTTTCACCCATTAAACCGATAAGTTCCGAAACGTTCGATTTAATATCCCCTCTGAAAACCGAAGACCCCGCAACAACTACATTTGCACCTGCTTTAATGATATTCTCAATATTCGACGATGAGATTCCGCCGTCTACTTCGATATCCACAGCAAGCCCCTCAGAATCAAGAAATGCTCTCAGTGCCCTGACTTTGTCGATAGTCTCGGGAATGAGTTTCTGCCCGCCGAATCCGGGTTCGACAGTCATGACCATTATCACATCAACATCTGCCGCATAAGGCATTACCGCACTTATGGGGGTTCCGGGCTTGATGGCAATGCCGGCCTTGAGAGGAACTCCCTTAAGACTCTTTGTCTCATGAATGTGCTTTATGGTCTCTGCTATGTGACCTTCATCCGCTTCAACATGGAAGGTTATACCGTCAGCTCCGCATTCGGCAAACCTTTCTACGTATCTGTCAGGCTTTTCGATCATAACATGAACATCGAAAAACATGTCGGTACACTTCCTTACGGATACCATTACCGGCATCCCGAAGGATATGGACGGGACAAACATCCCGTCCATTACATCTACATGAAGATATGGTGCTCCGCCCTCGGAGGCAGCCTTAATCTGTTCACCGAGTACGGTGAAGTCAGCTGCAAGGATGGAGGGCGCCAGGATTTTTTTCATTTAGACAAACTCCTTGACCTGCTTATAAACGCCTTCTGCATCCAATCCGTACTTGTGGGTAAGCTCCGAAGCTGATCCGGACTCGCCGAATACATCCTGCATACCGATTCTCTTGACCTTTACGGGATACTCATCTGCGAGTACTTCGCATACGGCAGATCCGAGTCCGCCGATCACGGAATGCTCCTCACATGTAACGACCTTACCGGTCTTCTGAGCACTCTTAATTATAATATCCTTGTCAATGGGCTTGATAGTGCAGATATTGATGATCTCTGCATCAATTCCCTCTGCGGCAAGCTTCTCGGCTGCGCCGATCGCGGAATCAACCATGATACCGGTTGCTACGATGGTAACATCCTTACCTTCTCTTACGAGCTGGCCCTTTCCGATCTCAAACTTGTAATCGGGCTTGTCATTGATAACGGGAACCGCAGCACGGCCGAATCTGATATAAACGGGTCCTTCATGCTCAAGAGCCGCTCTTACTGCTGCCTTGGCTTCGATATCGTCTGAAGGAACCATGACTACCATTCCGGGGATGGTTCTCATAAGAGCAATGTCTTCGTTACACTGATGTGAAGCTCCGTCCTCACCGACGGTGATACCTGCGTGGGTAGCTCCGATCTTAACATTGAGATGAGGATATCCGATGGAGTTTCTTACCTGCTCGAAAGCTCTTCCTGCCGCGAACATAGCGAATGAGCTTGCGAAAGGAATCTTTCCGGTAAGTGCAAGTCCTGCAGCGATGCCCATCATGTTGGACTCTGCGATACCGCAGTCGATATGTCTGTCAGGATATGCTTTCTTGAAGATTCCTGTCTTGGTTGCACCTGCAAGGTCTGCATCAAGTACGACAAGCTGGGGGAATTCCTCTGCCAGCTCCTTGAGAGCGTTTCCGTAGCTCTCTCTGGTTGCTATCTTTTTAACATCTGCCATTTTTATCCCTTTCACGCCTGAATAGGCACTTTTAATCTTAATGTTTGTTATTTATGCGAGTTCTGCATCAATCTTGGCAAGATCGGCCATTGCGATAGCATACTCCTCGTCGTTGGGAGCCTTGCCGTGCCAATCCGCTTTGTTTTCCATGAAGGATACGCCCTTACCTTTTACGGTCTTAAGGATGATGCAGGTAGGCATGCCCTTGGTCTCTTTTGCATTATTGAATGCACTGCGGATCTGATCGAAATCATGTCCGTCGATCTCAACAACATTGAAATTAAATGCCTTGAACTTGTCGGCGATGGGATAAGGAGAACATACCTCATCTACGGGGCCGTCGATCTGAAGTCCGTTGTTATCTACGATGACTACGAGGTTATCAAGCTTGCGGAATCCTGCAAACATTGCTGCTTCCCAAACCTGTCCTTCCTGGATCTCACCGTCTCCGAGAAGGGTATAAACTCTGAAGTCCTTATTATCAAGCTTTGCACCGAGTGCCATTCCTGCAGCGGCACTGATTCCCTGTCCGAGTGATCCTGATGCCATATCAACTCCGGGAATGTGCATATTGGGATGTCCCTGAAGGTATGATCCAAGCTTTCTGAGAGTCTTGAGATCTTCTACGGGGAAGTATCCTCTGTTTGCAAGTGCTGAATAAAGACCGGGTGCAGTGTGTCCCTTGGAAAGAACGAATCTGTCGCGGTCTTCTTTTTCGGGATTCTTGGGATCGATATTCATCTCCTCGAAGTAAAGGAATGTGAATACATCTGCAGCTGAAAGTGATCCGCCGGGATGTCCCGCTTTAGCGCTGTGGGTTGAGGTTACTATGCCTTTACGTACTTCATTGGCATATTTCTTGAGCTGAAGGTTGTCCATTTTCTCTCCTTTTTTGCAGGTTTTACTGCGTTATTTTTTCTGTCCGTAATAAGCATTCGGACCATGCTTTCTAAGATAGTGTTTGTCCTGAAGTTCCTGAGGTGCGGGCTGAATCTCAGGATTGATGAGACGAGCCATATATGCCATCTTCGCAACTTCTTCGAGGACTACCGCATTGTGTACCGCATCATTAGCATCTTTGCCCCACGTGAAAGGTCCGTGATTTTTGCAAAGTACTGCGGGAACCGCCATGGGATCTCTGCCGGAATTCTTGAAATAATCGACTATAAGTACCCCGGTATTTTTTTCATATGCCTGATCGATCTCCTCGGCAGTGAGGCACCTGAGGCAGGGAACAGGTCCATAGATGTAATCGGCATGGGTCGTTCCGTAGCAGGGAATGTCCAGTCCGGACTGAGCCCAGCTTGTTGCGTGAGTCGAATGTGTGTGGACCACTCCTCCGATCTCCGGAAATGCCTTGTAGAGTTCTACATGGGTGGGCATATCGGATGAAGGATTCAGATCTCCTTCGACTACATTTCCTTCGAGATCGACAACCACCATATCGGAAGGTTTCATGGTCTCGTAAGGAACTCCGCTGGGTTTGATAACTATGAGTCCCTTCTCGTGATCGATCTGGCTGACATTACCCCATGTGAATGTAACCAGTCCGTGTTTCGGAAGCTGCAGATTAGCTTCACATACTTTTTGTTTTAATTCTTCGAGCATATCTTTACCCCTGTTGCTTTTTGCCGTTTATGAATCGGCAACAATCTTTTCTGCTTTTAATGCTTTCTTATATTCATCCAGATATTTATCAAATCCCTTAACCCCCTCAGGATCGGGATTCAATGTCTTCTGTCCCTGGCCGGAGAATACCTTATTTTCGAGATAATCACCAAGGCTCTCACCGCTTTCTTTGTTAAGGACAAATGCGGCAAGAACTGCCATTCCCCACGCGCCGCCTTCCGAAGCGGTATCGGGTACGGTAACGGGGCAATCGAGGGCATCGGCAAGCATCTGCTGTGCTGCAAGAGGAGTCTTGAAAAGGCCTCCCTGTGCCATCATCACTTCCGTCTTAACATTCTCCTCGCGCGAAAGAATGTCGTTGCCGTACTTAAGAGTTGCAAATGCGCTGTAGATATTGCTGCGCATGAAGTTTGCCATTGTAAAATCCGCATCGGGAGTTCTGACCACCATGGGTCTTCCGTTTACGAGACCGGTTACGGGCTCGCCGGAGAAATAGTTGATGCTTAAGACTCCGCCGCAATCTGCAGCGCCGTTCTTATATGCATCGGTGAAAAGATTGGTGTAGATATCGCCTACATTTACCTCAAGTCCCATGACCCTGGCAAAATCGGCAAAGAGTTTAACCCATGCGTTGATGTCGGATGAGCAGTTGTTGCAGTGAACCATCGCTACGGGAAGTCCCTCGGGGGTGGTTACTACATCAATCTCCTCATGAGGCTTGCTTAAGTTTTTATCAAGAACAACCATCGAGAATACGGATGTTCCTGCGGAGATATTTCCCGTTCCGGGTTTAACGGCGTTTGTTGCGCACATTCCGGTTCCGGCATCACCCTCACAGGGAGCAAATACCGCACCTGCCTGAAGCTCTCCGCTCTCATCCAAAAGCGCCGCACCGTCTGCGGTAAGAGTTCCGGCCTTCTCGCCTGCCTTAAGAACCTTGGGAAGGATATCCTTTATTTTCCATGAAAAACCTTTGTCAGCGATAAGTGCATCGAATGATGCGATCATCTTCTCATCGTAATCGCATGTAGAAGGATCGATGGGGAACATTCCGGACGCTTCGCCTACGCCCATATTCTTTTCGCCGGTAAGGCGGAAGTGAATATAACCTGCAAGTGTTGTAAGGAATGAGATATCCTTAACATGAGCTTCTCCGGAGAGAATTGACTGATAGAGATGAGCAATGCTCCATCTCTGAGGAATATTGAAATTGAATTCCTTGGAGAGGACGCCCGCTGCCTCGGCAGTCATGGTGTTTCTCCAGGTTCTGAACTCGGCAAGCTGCTTTCCGTCCTTATCAAAAGGGAGGTAACCGTGCATCATGGCACTGATTCCGATTGCCGACAGTTTCTTAATGCTTGTCTGATATTTCTCTTTGACATCCGCTGCAAGTGAAGAATAACTTCCGCGCATTCCCCTGATGATCTCATCCATCGGATAAGTCCATATGCCGTCTACAAGTGAGTTTTCCCAATCGTAGATCCCCGTAGCAAGAATGCCATGTGATGCGTCCATAAGAACGCTTTTGATTCTGGTTGAGCCGAACTCAATACCAAGAATCGCCGTACCGCCTTCAATAATCTGTTTTGGTTCCATACATTCTCCTGTCAATCATCCGAATCGGCCAGTTCCATACCCGTCTGGTCGATAAGGGCTTCAAATTTCTCGCGGCATTTTCTGAAGGAATCCATTACCTTCGGGGCAAAGACGCCGCAGTCCCCGGATATGATCAGTTCGAATGCCCTGCTCTTGGGCGGCGCCTTTTTATATATTCTCTCACTGACCAGTCCATCGTATATATCCGCTATTCCGACTATCTGTGCCGAAAGTGGGATTTCTTCTCCGCTTATACCGTACGGATAACCTCCGCCGTCGTATTTTTCATGATGATACTTGCATATATCATAAGCAGCATTGAAATAATCCTTGCTGATATATCCTTTTATTCCCTCGAGAAGCTCACACCCCTTAGAAGTATGTGACTTCATGAGTTCCTGCTCTTCGGGAGTAAGTCTTCCGGGTTTCAGGATCACGTTATCGGGCAGGCTGATCTTGCCGATATCATGAAGCATGCTTGCTATCGCATATACCTCAACCTTCTCTTTGGTCAGCCCCAGATCGGGATAATCCTGCATCATCTGAAGGCCGAGTATTCTGGTAAACTCCCTGACATGCATTATGTGGTCCGAATGTTCAAGGTTTCTGTCCTCGACTATGGACCCGAGCGATGCCATCAGGAGATTTCTGCTTTTTTTAAGTTCCTCGGACTGTAAGGAAAGGAGCTTAAACTGCTTTTTAAGAGTTTCATCCTGCGTTCCGAGTTTAACGGAAGAAGCCGCCTGCTTCCTGACTATTCTGGAGAGGTTCTCGACCCTTCTTCTGATCGGCTTTGATCTGAAAGGCTTTCTGGCAAAATCCATAACGCCCATTTCAAACCAGGAGCTCGGAGTATCCGGATCATCTTCACCTTCTATGACGATAAAGGGTACCTTTCTGGTAAGACCGCTCTCCGATGCCGCTTTTACAAGAGCCTCGCCCGATATTCCGGGAAGATCGGCTCTTATGAAAACGCACTCGAGGTCAGCTCCGTTATCCAAAAGATATTTCCTGCCCTCTTCGCCGTTTGACGCGCAGATGACTTCGTAGTTATCTTTCAGTATGTCGGAGAGTTCTTCCCTCTCAACCAGTTTTCCGGTAATGATCAGTATTTTACCTGCCATATGCCAGCCTCTTGAAGTTAATTCCGCCGCATTTTAGGTTATTCAATGATCGCGTCGGGGTCCTTGGGATCCTTATTGTTGTGGTAAGCCAATACTTTTTCTTCGGAGCCTTTTCTCACCTTGCGAAGCGTTACATCCGTAAGTTCCTTCTCGCTGTGCCATGTAACTTCACCGAGCCATACTTTTACGCCGTCATAAATGGTGCCCTTGGCTTCTATGACCGCTCTGCTCAGTTCCAGAAGTCTTGATCTTATCTCTTCCTGCCTTGCGACAAGTTCCTCGGCTTCTTTTCCCTTCGTATAAAGCGCGTTTTGAACTTTCTCGTAAACCGGCTGCTCCGCAAGCTGTTCGGCGTTCAGTTTTCCCTCCATCTCCCTGCGGACATTTTCGAGAATCCTGATCTCTTCGTTCGTACTGCTGAGCTGCCTGTATATCTCATTATTTAGTTTCATCAGTGCGGTTGAAGATCCCGCACGTATCGTTGTCTGAACCGCTGCCCTTGTTCCGATGTTCTGTGCGGAGACTCCTTTTACTCCGGTACATACACCACCGACTATGGTTCCTTTTCTGAGTTTTGCCTCGACCATTTCCTCGGAATAGAGGATGCTGTTCATCGAGTAATCGATATGTATCATTCCGCCGGCGTATACATCCGCGGATTCGAGGAACTTCGCGGTTACGTTTCCTCCGGCCTTGATCTTGCCCTTGCCGGATCCGTTCATTCCTTTTCTCAGAACTATCTCTCCGGCCGCTTCGAGGTTTGCTCCCTCTATAAATCCGTCGACGATAATATCCTTGCCGGCCTTAATGGTGACTCCGGCACCAACATTTCCTCTTACATGCACCGATCCGTTGAATATGATATTACCGATGGAAGAGTTGATCTCTTCGACTTCGAGCATCTCGCTTACTTCGAGTCTGTCTCCGTCAAGTTTGACCATTCCGTCTATCTTGGCATAATAGGTGCATCTGTCGGAATCCATCTGAAATCCGTTCCCGGACAGGATCGACTGCTCTTTGCCTCTGGTAGACTTAAGGATGTTACCCTCAACGTCATATCCGTCGATGCCGTCTTCAGCCTTGTGATAGAAAGCAAGCTTATCGCCCTTCTTGACCGCATCGTACCATTCGATGTCACGGTAATCGACCGATCCGTCCGGAAGGAGTTTGGGCTTTCTGTTAACGTCAGTTTTAAAGAAGTATTCGTACCATCCGTCGCGTCCGTTCTCTACGTTTTTGCCGACCGCGATAAGAACGGTATCTTCCTCGTACGTTCCGTCACAGGCTTTGGTGATCTCTTTGCGTAATATTCCCTTTCTGATCTTGCAGGCCCAGAGTTCCTTGAGAACTTCGTCCTCGGTAGGTCTGTTGTTTAAGTTCGCGATGGACAGATATGCTTCCATTCCATCGGGAGAAACAACTATCTTGAAAGGAAGTCCGATCTGATCGAGAGGATCTTCTTCGATCAGCTGACCGAGTTTTTCAAAATCGATCGAATCCGATGTCTCTGAAATCTGGGCAGCTCTCGTTACTTCTTCCTTGAGCTTTTCTCTCATCGCCTTCATATCCGTTGCGGAAAAACGAATATGAGCGTATGAACTTACATCAAGACCCTCTTCAAGTCCGAGTCTTATTTCCCGCATCTGAGAAGCGTGCAAATAATGATTGGAATAAAGAGATGTATCTATTCTTTTTTCGAGGCCGAGTCTGATCTCCCTCATCTGTCTCCACTCGTAGTCAGTGTTGACATATGGGGTTATATCAAGGCCTTTTTCGAGTCCGCTTGTGAACTCTCCGATCGAGGGAGCTCTGAACTCTACTCTTAAGTACTGTTCAATGGGTATTTTTTTCGTAAGAGCGATACGGATCTGCTCAAGCTGATCCTCTTTGTATCCCTCCCCGACATACTTCATGATGTCTACGCCGTCCCGCCTTGACTTACGTATCTGACGGACGACCATAGGCGGATAATCCAGAAATCCGGATATGTCGATGCCGCTTTCCAGACCTTTTCTGATCTGGCGCATTGCGTGATAAGAAATTTCAGGCTTGGCGTACCGACTTATATCAACCTTGCTCTCCAGTCCCAGGCGTATTTCTCCCATCTGGAGCCAGTCGAGTTCTGGGTTTCTGAGCGCACTAACATCAAGACCTTTTTCCAGAGCCAGACGGATCTCTCTCATCTGGATCGCCAGGAAGCCGGGGTCTTCATAAACCGTTGTGTTCAGGCCTTTTTTCTTGCCCTCTTGTATCTCAAACCTTTGGTCCGGGGTGTAGAGCGTGCCGTTACCAGCCATATCAGCAGCACCTTAAGAGTAATTTAACTGTTTGCCAAGCCTTCAACCGCGCCTTAAGTTGACAATCTTGGCAAACAGATCATTACCTTGATACCGCTATTAACGATTATACCATTGAAGCCGCTGTTTCTCCACATTTTTTTGAAGATAAACCGACTATTTTTTGCTAAAAAAACGGACAGGTTTTCACCTGTCCGTCCGTATTGCAAAAACGGTAATTATCCGATCTTGGTGCCGCATCCTGCGCAGAATTTAACGCCTTCTGCAAGCTTCTTTCCGCAGTTGGGGCAAACGTCGGGAGTCTTCTTGGGAGCCTCTTCCTGAGCGGGAGCTGCGCCTGCAGCAGCTGCTGCTTCCTTCTCTGCCTTTTCGATTCCGGCAGCAAGCATGGGATTAACTGCAGAAGAAACAGGTCTTGATGCTCCGACATTCACAGATGCTCCTGTGGAAAGTCCCTTGATAACATTGATGATGATAAATACAAGGATTGCTCCGTAGAATACACCGTCGATGAAATAATCGACTCTGTTCATGAAATTGTAGAATCCGTTAAGTCCGTACTCGGATACATCGAAACATCTGACGAGATAAACAACTACATCGAATACATACTGAAGAATCTTTACTCCGGCATAAAGGATAAGAGCAATCTTGCTTCCTGCCTTGATAACACTGCTGTCTTCAGCAAGAGCGCCATAGACGATAAGTCCGAGGAAAGGCAGAGGTCCGAGAAGCGCTGCCAGAAAGATAAGTGCCACAAACCAATAATCATTAATGCCGAGTTTAGTTTCTTTTCCCATAGTTATTCTCCTTATTACATTTGATGTCTTACAACCGCATATTCGTCATCGAGCCTGTAATACGGGCACTCGGCTCTTTTATCGGCGTTTATACGGTATGCATCATCCTCATCCATTTCGACCATACAGTCGTATGAATCATCATCTTCATCATACACGTAATTTACACATGTATCACATGAATACATTATTTTGCACCTTTGGTGTTTGAAGGTTTAACAAGAACCAGGCAAAGAACAAGTGCAAGGATGTAAAGTGCGATGGTGAAAATAAGTACATTCTGATATCCGACAGGGTTGATCATGATCGCCTTGCCTGCCGCATCGGTTCCGTGCTCCACGAACTCTCCGGTGTGATTAACAATGTAGGTTGCAACCTGGTTTCCGGTAAGTCCCGCGAATGCCCACGCAGAGAGAGTGATTCCGTGAATTGCTGAAATGGAGCCCATTCCGTAGTGGTCGGATAAAAGGGTGGGTACATTGGAGAATCCTCCGCCGTATCCTGCGTTAACTACAAAGATAAGTGCAAGAACGAGGAAGATAAGAAGTCCGTTGCCCTCACCGTTCTTGATACCGCCGGTAAGCATTACGAGTGCGGTAAATGCGATGGAAAGAATAAAGATCATCTTGTAGATGGTATTTCTGTCCTTCATGGTATCTGCCCAAGCGGAGAATCCGAGACGTCCGCCGGCATTGAAAACAGCAGATACGGTGGAGATTACACCGGCCATGGCTGCAAGGCCTACGCACTTAACGATCATCTTTTCCTGGGAAATAAGAGCAAGTCCGCAGGTGATGTTGATGTAGAACATAAGCCAGATACCGATATAGTTGGTAAGGGGCTTGGTCTTAAGAACATCCATGATCTTGGGCTTATCGGCACTGTTCTGAGGCTCATGCCAGTCAGCGGGCTTTGCAAGAAGAAGATGTCCTACGAACATCATTACGAAGTAAACACCTGCAAGGATCATGAACATCTTGTAGATTCCGCCTTCTCCGAGGCCATTGAGCATTCCCTGCATGATGGGGCTTGCGATAGCCTTGGCTGCTCCGAATCCTGCAACTGCAAGTCCGGTAGCAAGTCCCTTTCTGTCCTGGAACCAGAGCATAAGGGTCTTAACGGGTGAAAGGTATCCGGTTCCGAGACCGACACCCATGATAAATCCATAGCTGAGGTAAATACCTATAAGCGCAACGGGACTGTGCTGATGTGATCCGCCGTACATGATGAATACGCCGGTAAGGAGCATTCCTGCTGCGAAGCAAATGGTAGCGATGAGTGAGGACTTATGAATGTCCTTCTCAACAATGTTTCCAAGGAAAGCAGCGCTCATTCCGAGGAAAAAGATTGCAAAAGAGAACGCCCATTCTACGGCTCCCTTTGAGTATCCGATATAATCGGCAATCTCCTGAGAGAAGATCGACCAGCAGTAAACGGTACCGATACTGCAGTGAAGAAGTAATGCGGGAATAGCTGCGCGAATCCATTTATTGGCACGCCATCCACCCTGTTTTGCCTGTTCAGCCATTTTAAAACCTCTCTTATTGTTTCTTATTAATTCTGTAAAATAGCGATAAAACCTTTAAAAGATTAGCACTTTGGGCGCTAAAAAGCAACGAAAACGGATTCCGGGGGCAGGTGAAAACTCATTTTTTTCCTGTTTTTTCAAGATATGCGTATATGTCCCTCTTGGAAACGCCTCTGTCGGAAGCGGCGGCTTTCATGGCTTCCTTGCGATCGAGCCCTCTGTCTTCATACATTTTAACGTGGTCTTCGATGCTCATCTCTTCCCATGAAGCCTGCTTTCTTGCTTTGAGCTCCTCCGGGTCCATTCCCTCTGTTACCAGGACATATTCACCTCTGGGTTCTTCGTTTTCATACTTAAGTATCGCACCCTCTATCGTGGTATGGATGACCTCTTCAAACTTTTTGGTCAGTTCCCTGCAAAGTGCGATCCTGCGCTTTCCTCCGCCGGAGAGAGCTGCCGACAGATCATCAAGCGTTCCTTTCAGGTGATGGGGCGCTTCATAGAAGATCATTGTCCTGGTTTCGTTTTCGATACTTTTAAGGACCGATGCTCTCTCTTTCTTTTCCCTGGGGATAAAGCCTTCAAAAACGAATCTTCTGGTATTTAATCCGGAAAGCGTAAGCGCGGTAATACATGCGCAGGGCCCGGGAAGCGATGTTACCGGAATACCCGATTCAATGCACATCTTTACCAGAACCTCTCCGGGATCGGATATCGCTGGAGTTCCCGCATCGGTTATGAGAGCGATGTTTTTACCCTCTCTCATAAGCCCCACAAGCTCTGCGGCTTTATCATATTTATTGAATTCGTGGTAACTTGTCATCGGAGTATGGATATCAAAATGATTGAGGAGCTTAATGCTGTTTCTGGTATCCTCTGCAGCAATAAGATCCGCATTTTCAAGGCACTCCAATATTCTCGGGGACATGTCTCCGAGATTACCTATCGGTGTGGCGCACAGTTGTAACATTCCTTCCATCATATCTCCGGGGCAGGATCAAAATCCGTACCACTCTTTAACTTCATCGGTGTAACTTCCGTCGGGGTTTTGAAGGATCAGCGGCTTTTCAACATTTATCCTCATATTGGCCCCTCTTATCCCCTCGATCAGAACCATATTGGGTTCTTTATCTGCCATGGGGTAAACAAGTCTCATTCTCTTGGGTTCGAGTTTATGGTCGTGCATGACGTTCATTATCTCGGACAGCCTGAAAGGTCTGTGTACCATATAGAAATGCCCGCCGGGTTTAAGAAGTATCTCCGCCGCGCATATAACATCTTCGAGTGTACACAGCATCTCATGGCGGGCTATGGCCTTCGCATCCGAGGGATTTACTATGCCGTGATCCCCCTGCAGATACGGAGGATTGCAGGTTATAACGTCAAAAGAGGCACGGGAAAAAATACTTCCTGCCTCTTTGATATCTCCTTTTACGATAGAGATCTTATCCTCAAGAGCGTTTAATCTTACGCTTCTGTCAGCCATATCGGCGCTTTCGTCTTGTATCTCAAGACCGGTCAGATGCGATGCTTCCGAAAGAGCACTCATCAAAACAGGTATGATCCCCGTTCCGGTACCCAGATCAAGAACGCTGTTTCCCGAAGAGGCCTTTGCAAAATGACTGAGGAGAACCGCATCCATGCCGAAGCAGAATCTCTCGGGATCCTGTATGATCTTAAGTCCCGCTCTCTGGAGATCGTCTATTCTCTCTGCTCCCTTAAGACTGACCTGACTCTCCGCCACTTTGCTTATCTTTCTCGCCTTTTCCGTGTCTGTCACGGTTTTTATTGTTATTGTTCCTGTCGTTGTTATGGGGCTTTTTATCCCTGTTTCCGCCCTGATTTCCGCCGCGGTTTTTATCCTGATGATCCTTCTTGCCGCCCTGGTCGGAATTTCCGGGTTTATTATTCTGTTTATTATCGGACTTCTTTTCTCTTGCTTCGTCCTCGAGAAGTGCCAGCATCTCCGGTGAATCCTCTGCCGCTATGCTCGCATGGCTTCCTCCGCGTTTTCCTTTCTTCCTGCGAAGAACGGTGATATCACTTGCGGGATAATCGCGAAGCTCTTTATCATCGCCGTTCTCTACGAGAACCTTGGCGATCTGCCTGAGGACATTGATACTTGAAACCTCGCCTCTCATTCCGTCGGAAGTGGCAACATAGTCGCCGAGTGCGGGCATGGTGGAATTAAGTTCCTCGTATGCCTCCTCTTCATATTTGAGGCAGCACATAAGTCTTCCGCAGACTCCGGAAATCTTGGTGGGATTAAGTGAAAGATTCTGTTCCTTGGCCATTTTGATGGATACGGGAACGAAATCGCTTAAAAATTCCGAGCAGCAAAGAGGTCTTCCGCATGAGCCGAAACCTCCGAGGCTTCTTGCCTCATCCCTGACGCCGATCTGTCTGAGCTCGATCCTGGTCCTGAATATTCCTGCGAGATCTTTTACAAGGTCTCTGAAATCAACTCTCTGCTCTGCTACGAAAAAGAAAACTATCTTGCTGTTATCAAAAGCATATTCGACATCGGTAAGCTTCATGTCGAGTCCGTGCTCCGCTATCTTCTCCTGAGCGATGCGGTATGCATTCTTTTCTCTGGATGCATTTTCTTCGACCTGTCTGTCGTCGGCATCGGTGGCTTTTCTCATTACCTTGCGAAGAGGAACCGTGATCCTGGATTCATCCACATCCTGAATATCACTTACAACCTGAGCATATTCGATACCTTTAACCGTCTCTACTATGCAGTGATCATCCTTCTTGAGATCTATGTCCGCGGGATCGAAAAAATAACTCTTCCCACCTGTCTTAAATCTTACAGCTATTACCTTCATCTTAACTCCTGGGGCAGATTATGCCCTTTTATTATCCATTCTCCTGAATCACGGCAAAGAGAAGCTCCATCGTTATCTCAAAGCCGACATTCGCTCTTAATCTCTCGCGCGCCCTGCTTATAGCCTGGAGCACTTCTTCGATACCTTCATAACTGCTTCTTCTGGAAGCTTTTCTGATTATGGAGATATCGTCTTTATAAACAAGGCTGTCCGTTTCTCCGGTCGCCTTGAACATAAGTATATCCCTGTACCATACGGTGATCATATCCAGGAATTCACCCGGATCTACCTTGTATTCCGCAAGGCTTCTGACCAGCGCGATCATATCCGCTATGGAATCATCGCGGGCATTTTTGACAACGGACTGAGCCGCTGCCTGCATTGCGGAAAAGTCATCGCTGGATGCCATGTCACGTGCTTTTCCGAGGTTTCCCTGTGCAAAAGCTATGGCAATATCCGCCCTGTAATCCGGAACCTGAAGTTCCTTCATCAGATACTTTTTGAGAACATCACCCGGAACGGGCTTAAGTTCCCATGTAATACATCTTGAACGCACGGTGGGAAGCATCATCTGAAGATTTCCGACAAGGAGCAGGATAACCGCATATGTCGGTGCTTCCTCAAGGCTCTTCAAAAGTGCGTTCTGAGCCTGTACCGTGAGCTTATCCGCTTCACTTACGATGTAGATCTTACAGGCTGCCTGATAGGGCTTTATCGGAAGATCATTGCAGATCTGATCCCTTACTTCATCAACTCCGATGGAGTTCGGTTTTTCATGGATCACATATTTAATGTCGGGATGAACCCTGCTTTCCGCCTGTTTGCAGGAATGGCATTCGCCGCACGAATCCACCGTTCTGTTTTCACATACGAGGTACTGCGCAAAGGCGGATGCTATGAACTCCTTACCGGCACCTTTTTCCCCCGTAAGGATAAAAGCCTGAGCCACCCTGTCGTTTTCGACGGATTCCTGTATCTGTTTTTTGATAAGATCCTGACCGATTATCTGAGAAAGCTTCGGCATCGTTAACCCCCTGTCAGGTGAAGATATCCAGCAGTAAACCTCTTATCTCACCGATCTTGTTTAAGATCTCAAGATTATCCTTCTCGTCCCTCATCAGTTCCTGAGCCAGCTGATCGAGATTGTCATCAACCAGTCTGATTATTCCGTAAACCCTGTGTCTTCCTTTTCTGTCGAGAAAATTCTCTCTGGTAAAAGAATGCGAATGGGTTACAACCTCATTTAAGAAATCCTTGACCAGGCTGCGGTAATGTCTCATGTCTTTGACATCCCTGCGTTTGGCGAGTTTCTTACCCTCGGCATCAATCTGCTCCATGAGCGCACTGAGTCTTCCCGCAAGTTCGGCTTCCTCGATGTTACTGGCAAGCATGAATTTGAAACTGCCGTCGGACTCCTGAACATGCTGGGATTGTGCAACCTGAGCTGTTTGATTGACCTGGTTTACTCTGATATCCATTAAAGCTGCCTGATAAATTCCTTCACTTCATCAACGCATTTGGAAAGATCGTCATTATTCATGAAGATATCGGTAACTCCGGCTTCCGCAAGCTTTGCTTCGTCAAAATCTTCCGAATCCGTGATAAATCTGCGGCACATCTCCTTATATCTGGGAGCAGCCTGCTTTTTCTCACGTCTCATGGCTCTCTCAAGCCTGATACCGTCATCGGTTTCTATCATCAAAGCTACGGTATTATCCGCTCCGAAGTACTCCTTAAGTCTCATGTATGCGGGGATCGTTCCCGCAGCTGCGATCACGTTCCTGCCGCAGGGATCGAAAGTTCCGTCATCCACAGTAAAGTATCTCCAAAGCCCGTATACCGTATCATACGAACGGTCTTCTATGACTTTTCCCTGTTCCTTCAGTGCATTAAAACCGGCTTCGTCTGTAAAATGATATTCCCTGCCTTCCTGCTCTCCGCTCCTCAAAGGACGCGTGGTATAGGTCACGAGGGGAACCAGATTCAGACTTTCGTCAGAAATAAGTCTTTTGTATATTGTGTCTTTTCCACTGCAGCTTTTGCCCAGCAGGCATATGATCTTAGCCATTTTATAACCGTATTATCCGAAAAATAAATCGTCCCAAAACACCCGGGTAATTGTTTAAATGGGCATATTCGGGGTAACTTATAGTTTATCACAAAAATCGGGAAAATCCCATAAAAAAGCCGTCCGCTTTGTGATCCGGCGGGCGGCTTATGATTAATTGTTCTTCTTTCCGATCATCTCATCAAGGGTGTGCCATCCGAGTACCGCACATTTTACTCTTGCGGGCATATGCGAGATATCCGCGAGTGCGCCTGCTTCCTCAAGTTCTTCTATTTCCTCCGGAGAAGCTTCACTCTTGATCATCCTGATGAATATATCCGCAAGATGAAGCGCTTCTTCGGTCTTCTTACCTATGATCATATCGATCATGATATCCGCTGAAGCCTGCGATATGGCGCATCCGTCACCGACAAAACCGCCATCGGTGATCACTCCGTCCTCCACTTTAAGCTGAAGCTCGATCTCATCTCCGCAGGAAGGATTTACCCCCTCCATAACAAAATCCGGATTTTCGATCGCCTGCTTATGAAGCGGATGCATATTGTGGTCTGTTACAACCTCATTGTAAAAGGTTTTAAAATCCATATCCCATCAATCCCCTGACCTTGGAAAGTTCCGTAATGAACTTATCAACTTCTTCTTCGGTGTTATAGAATGCAAAACTTGCCCTGCAGGTGGACTTTACTCCGAGATGATCCATAAGGGGCTGTGCACAGTGGTGACCCGCTCTTACGCAGACTCCGGATCTTCCGAGTATATCAGCAACATCGTGAGGATGAACATCATCTACCATAAATGTAACGATGCCCTTGTGGTCTTCGGCTTTATCAGATCCGATAAGACGGATTCCTTTTGTTGCCTTGATCCCCTCTACGGCCTTTATCGTGAGCTTTTCTTCCTGCGCTTCCATTATATCCCAACCGACCTCATTTATGAAATCGATTGCCGCAGAAAGTCCTACGGCTCCGCCTACATTTACGGTTCCCGCCTCGAATTTATGAGGCACTTCGGCATATGTGACCTTATCCCAATGTACGGTTGCAATCATCTCTCCGCCGTACATAAAAGGACGCATGTTCTCAAGGTGCTTCTTCTTCGCATATAACGCACCGATTCCCATGGGTGCATACATCTTATGTCCCGAAAAAGAAAGAAAATCGCAGTCCATGTCCCTGACATCAACCTTCATGTGAGGAACACTCTGTGCCCCGTCAACGCTGATAAGAGCGCCGGCCGCATGTACCTTCTCCGCGATATGTTTGATATCGTTGACTCTTCCGAGAACGTTGGAAACCTGGGTAAGAGCTACAATTTTAGTCTTTTCGGAAAGGCACTTATCAAGTGCTTCATCGGTAACGGCACCGGATTCATCGGGCTCGAGCTTAACGAGCTTTGCCTTCTTTTTTTCTGCCATGTACTTCCAGGGAAGGAAATCGGAATGGTGCTCCATTACCGACACAACGATCTCGTCGCCTTCGGAAAGGTTGTCCTCACACCAGGAATAAGCAAGGAGATTCAAGGCTTCGGTCGCATTTCTCACGAATACGATCTCTTCGGGTGATTCCGCATTTATGAATTTAGCGGTCTTTGCCCTTGCTTCTTCATACCTTTCGGTCGCTCTTTCGCTTAAGTCATATACACCCCTGAATGGATTTGCATTGTCTTTCTCATAATACCCTTTCATCGCATCAATCACGGATACGGGCTTTTGCGTGGTTGCGGCGTTGTCGAGATATGCAAATTCATCCGACAAAAGCGGAAATAATTTTCTGTATTTAATTACGTTTTCTCTAAGTTCCTGATCAGTCATTTACGTATTTTTCCGCGATAATATCAAGCACGTACTGTTTTGCTTCATCATCCTCGATGTGATTTGCAGCAGCTTCAAGTGCAGCCCTCTCAAGGATCCTGATTGCTTTTTCCCTGCTTATTCCCCTGCTCATCATGTAGAATAACATGTCTTCTGCGGGTTTTCCGATGGTTGCGCCGTGGCTTCCCGCAACATTTTCTTCGGTAGATAGGATCAGAGGAACAGTCTTGTTAACTACCGTATCATCAAGAAGAAGCATGCTTTCTGCCTCTGCTCCGTCAGACTCGGAACATCCGCGGACAAAATCTATGGTTCCCCTGAATGTCTTCTGGGCCTTCTTGGAAAGCGCTCCCGATACGTTAATCTCTGCTTTAGTCTTAGGAGCAAGATGCTTCATAACATAATTCATATCTAGAGTCTGACCGTTTGTCCTGACAAGTCCGACTCTGTTTTCAGAATAAGCTTCTTTTCCCTTAAGATCGGTTCTGCATCCGGAATAGATATCGCTTCCGTCGGTAAATACCTGCACGATATTGATCTGTGCATTCTCTTCGGCTACGGTTCCGATATCATTTACAACGGTAAGTCCCTTGCCGGGTCTGACAACCTGAGCCAGATTTACCTTTGCTCCCTTACCGGCTTTTATCAATATTCTCAGAACGGATGCCTCATCAGTTTTTTCATCAGAGGTTACATCGGTCAGGATATTAATGGTTTCTCCCTCACCTGCCTCAAAACAAAGTACATCCGCCGTGCTGCATTCGCATGTTTTCTTAATGGTGAGAAGCTTATCTCCGTCTGTCTTTACCAAAACGGGCTTTGCTCCGTTTTTATCCAAAAAATCGGATAAGCCTGCGCCGCAACCGGTTTCGATATTCCAGTCCGCAGTATTTACGGCCTCTGTATCAAGTCCGTCCGAGAATATGCCGGTGGTCAGATTTGCAGGCATATTTACAGCTACATCATTTACTTTAAGCCTGTTCCATGTGGGAGGAACGAGGCTGTTTATTTTGATCGTTTCAGCCATCATCCTATTGTCCCTTTCATTTCAAGCCTTATCAGATTATTCATCTCGGCAGCATATTCCATTGGAAGCTCTCTGGAAACATTATCTGCAAAGCCGCTTACTATGAGCGCTCTTGCGTCCTCCTCACTCATGCCTCTGCTCATCATGTAAAATACTGCCTCGTCGGAGATGCTTCCTATGGTTGCTTCATGTCCGACATCCGCATCATCCGTACGTATATCCATAACGGGGATGGTATCCGATTTCGACTCACTGTCAAGCATAAGGGACTCACAGCTAACGATTGATTTAGCCCCCTTTGCCTGTGGCATTACCTGTACGGAGGTTCTCGTTGTATTGATACCGCCGTTTTTGGAGATTGACTTGGTATTTACCACGGAAGAAGTATTTTTTCCCAAATGAACTACCTTCATTCCGGTATCAAGATCCTGTCCCGCACCCGCAAAAGCAATTCCGGTGTATTCCATGGTGGAATTGTCACCCTTAAGGATGGTGGAAGGGTACAGATAAGAAACGTGAGAGCCGAAAGATCCGGAAACCCACTCCATCCTTCCGCCTTCCTCAACCAGCGCTCTCTTGGAGTTTAAGTTATACATGTTCTTAGACCAGCTCTCAATAGTTGAGTATCTGAGCTTTGCATTTTTTCCTACAAATAGCTCAACACATCCCGAGTGCAGGTTCGCAACATTATATTTGGGTGCGGAACAGCCCTCGATAAAGTGAAGGTCCGCATCATCTTCTACGATTATAAGCGTATGCTCGAACTGGCCGGCTCCCTTCGCATTAAGCCTGAAATAAGACTGCAGAGGCACGGAAACCTTTACTCCCTTTGGAACATATACAAATGATCCGCCTGACCACACTGCACCGTGAAGTGCATTGTATCTGTGATCGGTAGGAGGAAGAAGTGTCATAAACTTCTCATGGATCAGATCCGCATACTCACCCTTAAGTGCACTTTCGAAGTCACAGTAAACAACGCCCTGCTCCTCCACTTCTTTTTGCATGTTGTGATAGACAAGCTCGGAGTCATACTGTGCTCCGACACCTGCAAGGGATGTACGCTCCGCCTGGGGAATTCCCAAACGTTCAAAGGTATTTTTTATATCCTCGGGCACTTCATCCCAGGTATGCTGCATTTTTGTATTGGGACGGACATAAGTATAGATCACATTCATGTCCAGGCCCTCAATACTGGGGCCCCAATTGGGGTGCTGTGATTTGTTATAAAGCTTTAGACAATTAAGTCTGAAATCCCTCATCCAGTCGGGATCCTGTTTCTGATCGGATATCTGACGGACTATTTCTTCAGTGAGACCCTGCTCCAATTTGAAGGCATCACTGTCGTCGTCAATAACGTCGTAGATGGTCCTGTTGATATCCTCTACGTAAGTTTTTTCTTCGCTCATATTTATGCCTTCATATATTTTTCAAATCCGTTATCATTGATCTCGCCAACAAGTTTTTCATCGCCCTCGGCTACTACTTTACCGTCGACGATCACGTGAACCTTGTCCACTTTAAGTGATTCAAGAATCTTGGTTGAGTGGGTGATGATCAGAAGAGAACCACCAACCTGCTCCTGATATGCTCTTACTCCCTCAGAAACGATACGTACGGCATCAACATCAAGACCGGAATCCGTTTCGTCAAGAATGGCAAGTTTGGGTTTTAACATAAGAAGCTGGAAGATCTCAGCTTTTTTCTTCTCGCCTCCGGAGAATCCGAGATTAAGCTCCCTGTCTAGATATGAGGGATCCATATTGAGAACCTTCATCTGCTCCTGAGCCGCCTTTTTGAAATTCCAAAGGGACATTCTGTTTCCGACTGCCTCGCAGGCACTTCTTGTAAACTCAGAAAGTCTTACACCGGGAACCTCAATGGGATTCTGGAAAGTCATGAAAAGACCTTTTTTAGCTCTTTCATCTGTTGCCATATCAAGAAGGTTTTCGCCTTCGAATGTGACTTCACCGGATGTAACTTCATATTCTTCCTTACCCATAAGGGTATTGCCGAGAGTAGATTTTCCGGCTCCGTTAGGTCCCATTATTACATGGGTCTCGCCTTCACCGATTGAAAGGTCAAGGCCTTTAAGAATCTCTTTTTCCTCTATGCGGACACAGAGATTGTGAACATTTAATAATTCCTGACTCATTTACGACGCCTTTCTAATCTGAACAAAAATTTGTTTTCTAGTTACAAACTATCCCATATTTTACAAGTCGAAATGTGTTTTTTCAAGGGTTTGAGGGCAATAAACCTACTATTTTTGTATATTTATATAAAATATCCAAACATTGCCTTCCGTCCCGAAGTTTTTTTGAAAAATAATATTACATATCCGACTGTTTATAAAAAAAAGAGACCTCTTTTTTGAGATCTCTTATTCGTGCCCAGAGCCGGAATCGAACCAGCGACACGCGGATTTTCAGTCCGCTGCTCTACCAACTGAGCTATCTGGGCATCTGCAGGTTTCGGATTATTCATCCTTCCCTACAAAGTAGCGGGGACAGGATTTGAACCTGCAACCTCCGGGTTATGAGCCCGACGAGCTAACCGGATTGCTCTACCCCGCGTCGTTTCCTATAAAAGGAAGTGGGTGGAGATGGATTCGAACCATCGAAGCAATTTGCAGCAGATTTACAGTCTGTCCCCTTTGGCC
>JAGPFR010000018.1 GCA_018056425.1 Lachnospiraceae bacterium | reverse complement strand
GCCCCTTACATGCATCTCATAAATAATGAGATCTTCCATGGGCTTATGCTTTCTTGTAAGTCTGCCCCAGTCAAAATTGTTCTTAACAACCCTTGCCTTGTAGATCGAATCATTGTACGTTCCCCATTTGCTCTGACCGGCAACTGCCTTCGCATAAGGGTCGAGTATCACCTTATTCTTATCGAAAATAAGACCCCTCTGAGGATCGTAAGGTCCGTCAAATCTGTATGCGTACTCGAATTCCTCTATGTCGATATCGAATACGATCATCGACCAGACATTTCCTATTCTGTAACTGTCGGGGAAAGGAAGAACGGCATAAGGAACATTACTCTCTCTCTTGAACAGGAGAAGTTCGCAATAATATGCCTGATTTGAAGAAATGGTGAAATTAACACCCGTAGGGATCGCCGTTGCACCGTTTAACTCATAGATACCGGGACGGACACCGTAACCTGCGATAACATCGTAAGGCTCCATATGGATCTCTCCGAGATTGGAGATTGCCGCACGAACATCCGAAATGGTTGCGAATTTATTAACCGCATTCTTGGTTTCAAGTGCTATGGACTTTTCCCTATCCGAAGACACCTTAACGGATGCCTTGGATGCGGATTTGGATGGGGACTTTGATACCCCTTTAGAGTTCTTTGAAGGGGTCTTCTTTCCTGTGCTTTCTGCCATGAAAAATCCTCCCATAAGAAACGTCCTACAGACCCATAGATTATATCATTTTTTGCCTTATTTGCATATATCGGGGGCTTGTGATAGTATCTTTCGGTGCCTGAAAAACGCTTTCGGGCAAGTAATATCAAGGAGATTATAAAAAAATGGACAAGAAAAAAAGAAATTTACTTATCGGAGCAGGGTTGTTTGTAGCACTGATCGCTCTTGTACTCATCATCTACAACCTTAACAAGCCCCAGGCTCAGCCCGAGGTTACCAATGAGGGATCCAAGAACATCATCATCGAGGTTAAGGATTCCGAAGGAAACGTAACCACTTACGAAGTTACCACCGATGCAGAGTTCCTCAGACAGGCTATGGACGAAGCAGAAGGCCTTACCTATGACGGATCCGACAGCGAGTTCGGAATGATGGTTGAGGTTGTTAACGGCGAGCAGGCTATCTATGCCGAGGACAATGCTTACTGGGCATTCTATGTAAACGGTGAGTACGGCCAGTACGGAATAGATTCACAGCCCGTTACCGACGGCGATACCTATTCGATCGTTTACGAAGCAGCTAACTAAGCTTTGATCCGGCAGACTGTAGAGAGGCCTGCCGGTATTTTATTATGAAAAAAGTATTCAGTATCAAAGACATCGCATATATAGGGATGGCCGTCGCTTTGATCGAAAGTTGCAAGATGGCGCTTGCTTTCCTTCCAAACATCGAGCTCACATCATTTTGGCTGGTGATGTTCACACTTCTTATGGGATGGAAGGCTTTTATCATCGTGCCTATTTTCGTAGCGATCGAGGCAAGTCTTTACGGTCCGCATGTCTGGGTCATCATGTATCTCTATGCCTGGCCAATACTGATGCTTCTTACAATGAAGTTCCGTAAAAATGACATGGCGCTGTTTTGGGCACTGGTTTCCGGATTTTTCGGATTATTCTTCGGAGCATTATGCACTCCGGCACAGGTTATCTTCTTCATCCACCCAACATCACTTGATATGGCCTTTAAATCGGGATTTGCATGGTGGGTTGCAGGTATTCCCTATGACATAGCACATGCGGTGGGAAACTTTTCAATTATGCTTGTTTTATACAGACCCATCCGTATTGCGGTAAATAAATTAAACACTTTTTCACATTGACGCATCCGTGAAAAAACTATATATTATTGAAGTTGGCACTTGGCCATTTGGAGAAGTATCGAAGCGGTCATAACGGGGCGCACTCGAAATGCGTTTGCCCTCCGGGGCACGAGGGTTCGAATCCCTCCTTCTCCGCTGAAAAACCCTGAGAGTTATGCTCTCAGGGTTTTTGTTATATCTTCGCCCAATTTAACGGGTATCTCTGCGATCTGATCGGTTTTTTCGAAAAGCTTTTGTTTGGTCAGCACAACTATGGAAGATCCGCCGTATTCGAAATAGCCTTTTTCCGTACCGATGCGCACTTCATCTCCGGCTTTATATCCGGAATTTGAGATCTTGCCCACAAGAAGCGCACCGACTTCCATCTGGACTATTTTTCCGTATTCTCCGGAATCAATTACGGCATATTCTCTGGAATTTTGGATAAAGACAGGAAAAGTCTCATGGCATACGGGTTTTACGGAATGGAGTATTCCCTGAATGAACCTGGTTTCTTCTACTTTGCCGGATGCACAGAATACATATCTGTGATAATGGGACGGAGTCAGTCTGAAAACAAAAGCCGTTCCTCCGATGAATTCACCCGCAAGACTTTCATTATCAAGCAGTTCTTTTAATGAATAAAAAGTATTCTTGATGTTGAAGACACTGCTCTCACCAATATCCGATACCGTCAGCAATCCGTCACTCGGACATATAAACGTGCTGCTTTCAATCGCTCTTTTTCCCGGTTTTATTTTCCTGGTAAAAAAGTCATTAAAAGACCCGAATCCTCCTTCGGGTACGATGTAATCTTCAATATCGATATTATTTTTTCTGATAAAAGAGTGAACAAACGCGGCAGATATGCGTGAAGATAAGATCCCGGCCGCGCGTTTTGAAACTTTGGGATTAACAAGACCTTTCAGAATAAATCTTCCTGCAGGTGTCTTGTAGAGAAAATCAATTGCAAGGCTTTCGCTCATATATAATCGGCTCCGGCCATCATGAACAGTTTGAAAAACTCTGCCAATCCGATCACTATCATTACTATCTTTCCGATCATCTTGGGCTTTTTGATCTCCACACCGCTTACAAATCCGACCGTCACAGCGATCATAAGAGCCAGATATCCGAATACATCGGTAAGCTGAAAACGATCCTTGATCAGATAGAGAAGAGGAAGAAGAATGGCAATCGTTGTTACAGGAACACCAAGGAAGTATTCTCTCTCTCCGTCAGTGGTTTTCTGTCTTTCAAGTTCCTGTACGTTGTAATATGCAAGACGGATAAGCGCACACAGTACATATGCCCCACCGATAAAACCGGCAACAGCAGTCTGCCCCGAGATCATGAACACAAATACGGCGGGAAGTAAACCAAAACTTACAAGATCGCTGAGAGAGTCAATCTCTCTTCCGAAATGCTTCTCATAGCGGTTTCTTTCCTTGGTGCACGCAACGCTTCCGTCAAACATGTCGCAGATTCCCGAACACATAAGACATAAGATGCTTCCTGTGTAATTCTCTCTTATGGCATTCAAAATTCCGGTAAATGCAAACAGCATACCGATATATGTAAGAACGACCGTATAATTATAAAAACCGATTATTCTTTTCTTTTCCATTATTCTTCCTTATTTGAGTCCGGACTAAAACAATCAAATTATAGCCCCCTCGCCCGTGAAAGTCTACTTTTCAGACAATTAGGCCACACAAATTGCTAATTGTATACAAAATTAGCCCGGGAATCAAGTCCCGGGCTTTACATAATCCTCAAACACTCTTATTTTACTCCGTCATCCATCTCAAAGTCATAAAAGCCGCCGATCACGATGCCGGAATCTTCATTTATCTTTATTTCGGTACGGACTCTGACCGCATTCTCGTAGTCAGGAACGGGGCTGTCCTCATATACATAACCGGTGGGTGCGGAGAGATAAATCTTCCCGTCTTTGAATTTGATGTCAATTATATCGGACCATACGATATCCTGAAGTTCATCATGTCTGTCAAAGTTCTCGACTATTATGCCATCCCATCTGCTGACGTACGCCGGAAGTATTTCATATACATAGAATTTTCCGGAAGAAATATCATAACTGTATCCGATATGTTCATCCAGATAATCTGCAAAATACTGACTGTCATATCTTGTAAGCTTATAGTCATTTCCGTCTTTTTCGACAATGCAAAGTCCGTACTGAGATATTCCGGTACCGGTTCCTTCGCATTCTGCGATCAGGTACTCATCTTCTCCGTCACCGTCGATATCCAGCTTCTCAATAGAAGGCCCGTACATACCCATGGCGATTTCAACCGGAATCTCGGTATCGCCATCCACTATAACAGAAGTCATATCGGAATAGTCCTGAAGTATGTAAACGCTCCTATCCGAGTTGTAATAACGAGCTAAATAAACATCTCCAAAAGGTGACTCTGTCTCATCAGATACCGATTGATCATTCTGGTTGTTGTAAATCACCAAAAAATCCTGAGGCTCATCCATGAAGTACAAGCGAAGCGCAAGGTGAGGACCTGTGGAGTGCCCGGTAGATCCGAGAGTGCCGATCTGCTGACCTGTGCTTACCATATCGCCCGTTTTAACCTGCACTTCATTCAGGTGGCAGTATGTAATCTTAATATCACCTGCTTCCAGGACAATGTAATTTCCGTCTTTATCATCAAATCCTGTTTCGGTGATAGTTCCGGCCGTCACGGCATATATGGGATCTCCGATCTCTCCTGCAAAATCAACTTCAGGATGGTAATGCTCCTCATCAAGACTGAACTGTGCGGTAATGATCTCTTTATCCGTAGGCCATACATATACGCCGGGATCAAGCTCTACTACTTCAGGGTATTCACCGAGAGGATTTTCGCCAAGGATGAATTCATCACCATCACTCAGCTTAACAATGTTGAAGTTATCGGATCCTTCGAAGGAGTAATACAGTTTGTCGCCTGAGACGAGGAACATATTAACTCTTTCGGTTCCCGTAAATTCTGCATTATCAGTCATGGTAAGAACGCCGCCTTCTATGGAATATATACCCATTCCGAGAAAACTGCTGATCGGAGTCTCACTCCATGTATAAGTTCCGTCCGGAGAAAAACGGATACTGAAATCTATCATATTATCTGTATCCATTCCTGCTCCGGTATAATAATTTCCACTGTAATAATATATTCTTTCTTCATCAAAAACAGTGACTTCAGCGTCTGAAGCGGTCCGGGTTTCAGGTGAAGATACAGCGGAATCAGTCTCATCTTTCCTGGGATTTGTCAGGAAGCAAACAGCCAGGATCACGCACACCGCAAGCGAAGCTATGATGATCCAAAAAGCAGGCTTCTTATAATTAAGCACATTCTTAATCCTCATCTTCACACCGGTTTCTCCGAATGCAACAGGGCATGCCGCAATCCTTCTTCTCTGAACGCTGCAATCAAGAAGCGCCTGCGAATATGCAGCCATGTAATCGGCTGTTTTATTACGTATCACTCTCTCATCGCAAGCAGATTCAATATCCCTGCACAGAAGGATATATGCGATCCAGCTTAAGGGATTAAACCAATATACGGATAACAGAAGGAATCCCAGAGGCTTCCATATATAGTCACGTCTGTGTATATGTGCCATCTCATGAGCAAGTACAAGTTCACGGGTTTCGCTGTCCATTCCGGAAGGCACATATATAATCGGGCGGAATATTCCGAGAATGAACGGAGACTTAACATCATCAGACTCCATTACGCTCTTTTCCAAAAGAGCAGCTTCTCTTACACTTCTTCTGACCTTCATGTAGCTGATAAAGGCATATACCAGCATTGCCAGAATTCCGATCACCCATACATAACATGCAACCGCAACAACAACCTGCATCGGATTGACACTTGAGCCCTCGGCCGGAGCCATGGCCGTTTCCATTACCGGATTAACCGCACTGTTAAATGCATAAATACCGGATTCGATATGCGGATGTGTTTCCGCTTCGATATCTGCAGGAATAACCTCACTGCTGGGAAGAAGGCTCATTGCACTCTCAAATGAAAAAGGGACCACAAGTCTTAATGCAACCAGCGCCCAGAGCACGCATGATATCCACTTCGGTGCTTTTTTCATAAGAAGTCTTACGACTACCACGGCAAGTATCAGCCATGATGCACTGTATGAAAGATTTATAATTTTCAAAAAGATCGTACTCATCATTTCTTTCCATTCTTGAATTCATCAATCATCTTCTGTATCTCATCCACTTCCGCATTCGATAATTTCTTGCGGGAAGTAAATGCAGCGATAAACGCAGGCAAAGATCCCTCGTATGAATCCTCAATTATCTGCTCACTCTTTGCAGAGTAAAACTCGTCCCTGCCCATCAAAGTTGTTACAACCCCGTCTTCATTCTGAAGCAGACCTTTTTCGCAAAGCTTTCTGAGTACCGTATATGTCGTGGGTTTCTTCCATCCCAGTTCTTTTTCGCATACCTTTACCAGTTCACCCGATCCTATCGGTTCATTTGCCCATACAATATCGGCAAATCTCTCCTGTACAGCGCCAAGCTCTATATCTTTCATAACAAGCCTCCGTGGTTTATTTCGATAAACTAAAATCAGTTTATTCCGATAAACCAATTTTGTCAACATATATTGTTGACACACACTTTGTATTATTGTACTATTTGCGTAGTACAATATACCGAATGATAAAGTCAGATGAAAAAGGAGGAAATCACATGCCATGGAATCTTGATTCTGACAAGCCAATATTCATACAGATTGTCGAACGGATCGAATCGGATATCGTTTCCGGCAAATATGCACCAGGAGAAAAGCTCCCAACGGTAAGAGATCTTGCCGTAGAGGCTGCCGTCAATCCCAACACCATGCAGAAAGCGTACGGTGAACTCGAAAGGATCGGACTTGTATTCTCCCAGCGGACAAGCGGAAGATTTGTAACCGAGGATAAAACTCTTATAGAAAAAACCAGAAAAGATCTTGCAAAAAATGCAGCTTCCGAATTTCTTGCCAGAATGAAAGAACTCGGTATAGGCAAAGAAGATGCGATCAAACTTTTATAAGAGGAGATAGCCATGAGTATATTAGTCGAATGCAGGAACCTAAACCACAGCTACGCAAAGAGCAGGGCGCTTGAAAATATTAACCTGACAATAGAATCCGGTAAGATAGTAGGACTCTTCGGTCCAAACGGAAGCGGTAAGACCACACTTATCAAGAAACTAACCGGAATGATACATGATGAATCCGGTTCTGTAAGCATCTGCGGCAATCCGATTGGAGAAAAAACAAAGGCTCTGGTCTCATATTCACCAGACTGTATCGCATACAATAAATCAAGCAGGGTATGTGAACTTCTGGACATGTATGAAACCATGTACGCTGATTTTGACAGACAAAAAGCCGAAAATACTCTCGATATGTTTGAAATCGGCAAAGACAACTACGTCGGAAAACTCTCTAAAGGAAACGCCGAAACACTCCAGATCATTCTTACCATGTCCAGAAATGCAAAACTCTACATTCTTGATGAGCCCTTTAACGGCGTAGACCCCGTTGCAAAAGAAAACATCATCAAGGTAGTCCTTAAGAACGTACCCGAAGAATCGTCCATTCTTATAACCACCCATCATCTGGATGAGATTGAACAGATCCTGGATGATGCCATATTCATTAAAGGCGGAAAGATTATATTACACAAATCCGTGGACGACCTGAGAGACGAAAACGGTAAATCCCTTATCGATACTTATAAGGAGGAATTCAGATGAATAACAGATTAAACAAACTGGAAAATAATGAAACGAAAAAGATCGCTTTGTTGTTCATTACGATTCTTTCCTTTTACCAGGTGATCAGCATAATCATCGGATTATTCTCACGTCACGTAAAATCATCTCTTTTATCCGATTTGCCGATCATCATTATGCTCTGTTCAGCCCTTGGGATCATCACAGGCACAGTGATTATGATCAAAAGATTTTACAATGTCCTGTTTTCAAATGAAGGACTGATCAAACTTGCAATGCCCGTCAAAAACAGTGAGCATCTGAAAGTAAATATAAAAACCGGGCTGATTTTGGTATACATTCTGGTTTTTATTTTCATCGCCGGAATCGGTCTGGGCGAAATATCATCCGGTGAACGATTCTGGGGAGTTGCTAATGCTTACAAGGATCTGAAGACCTTCTATATTTTTGATGATCTCACTAATGCCGGAATGAAAGCTGCGCTCACAATAATATTACATGTGATCACAGTCGCCGTGGTCATTGCAAACCTCTATATTTCATGCAATTTTGCGATAACTTTGGCAAGCAGAATTACAGGCAAGTTTAACATCATCCAAAAAAACGGTGTCTTATTCATCTGTCTTATCGCCATATACACCATAAAAGTTATATTCACAAGTTTAGGATACAGATTGTTGGTATATATCGATGATCTGGCTGACCAAAATGCATTTCCGATAAAGGCATTTCCTTTAAATACATATACATTTAACCTGTCATTGGACATTTCCTGCATAGTAATCTACGGGTTATCGGCAGCCATCATGTACCTCATCTGCAAATCCATTCTCGATAACAAACTTGATATCTGACAGATATAAAGCCCCGGGAGCAAAAAGCTCCCGGGGCTTTCATAATTGATCCTTCGTATCAGAATTGTCGATAAATAACCTGTCCGTTTTTGATCTTTGCAAACAGTGTAGATCTTTCCAGATAGTATTCCAATCTGTTTTCAAACTCCGAAATCTGTGACGTTATCTCCGGATCATCCGTTCTTCCATATACTCTCATCTCATCTTCTGTTATTTCATTTCCGTCCTTGTCTATCCTAAACAGCGTATAATTATAATTCGCGATCTGATCACGTTCCCATGACGAGTAAAACAGAATGTAGTCCGTCATATCCTTCTCGTATATGTATATTTGTAATCCGTCATGAACTCGGAATTTCAGATCCTTCTCCCAAATACGCTTAAACTCAGGATCTGATTCCAGATATATAACCGCATCGACACCGGGTTTACGGACTCTTTCTCCGAATATCATCATTATTCTTTCATTATCCAATTCATCATCCATCGATACAGTCAATCTTTTTCCATAATCCGAGATCAACTCTCCGTAATTACCATAGTCAATATATACGACGTCTTCCAGGTCCTGCCATACGTCCTTCCAATAAATCCCCTGTTCATTAGCCTGATCCGTTATAACGGGAGTGTACAGGATTAGTTCTCTTATTCCCTTAATTCCGGTATACATCTCTATATCGGGCCACATAGAAAGAGCTTCTGCACTGATCCCCATTGAATACAGACCGTCATATGTCATATCTCCGGGTGACGTCAGAGAATAATTCCTCAAGTGAAAAAGACCTGTCCGGAAACCGCCATTGTTCTCCACAAAGCTTATAATTATTTTTTCCTCTTCACCTGATATGTATTCATTTATTTTATCAATCAGTAAATGAACACTTTCGGAATCGCCGGTATATACATCAATATCGTATACCCGGACAGAATCCCTTTGAATATACATCCCATCATATACAAAGCCTTCACCAAGTGACTCACATATCAGCCTTGCCAGATCATCTTCCGGTTCCACAGGTTTTGGCGATGTGAGCCGTATTACCGCCATGAATATGAGAAAAAGACAGATTCCTGCCGTCAAAAGCAGGAGAATGACATCCAACAATCCGATCGATATTCCCAAAATGACCGCCTTTTTCTTATTCATAATCTTCCCTCTTTCAAAACAAAAAGCCGAAGGGAAAAGAGCCCCCCTCGGCTTTAACTGTACATTATAAACTTAGATGCCGCAAATCATTTCCTTTTAACGGGTCTTCCCTTTTCACCAATCTCATATTTCTGGGCAAATTCGGGATTCATGGCAGCTACTCTGTCATACTCCTCAGGATGAGACATGACATACTGGAATGCGACTCCGGCTTTGGTTCTGATATTTTCCTCGGCCCACTTCTCGTTAAGCTTGTCAGTCAGCTTCCTGCCTACATAGATAAACAGAAAAAGTGCCAGTACTGCCAGGATAACACAAAGTGCGATTCCAAGTACTTTGTTCTCAATCATCGCAACCGCAACGACCGCACCGATTCCGGCAAGATATCCTCCGATATTGGCCAGAACGGAGATCATGGTTGCCTTAGCAGAATAAGGGTAGTTCCTGTAATAAAAGACCATAGTGCAATAAATCCTCCTCAAGTAAGTAAATATTTAACCTACAGCCGAGCTTTTGCAAAATGCCATAAATTCGTGTTCGGGCATCGGCTTCGCATAATAGAATCCCTGAATATACTCACAGCCCATATCAGAGAACCACTTTGCTTTTTCCTCATCCTCAACGCCTTCAACTACTATCTCGGCGCCAAGACTCTTAAGCAGGCTGATGGTCTGGCTCATTATATCATAACTTCTCTTATCTACCAGCCCGTCAACAAGTGATTTATCAAGCTTGATGATCCTGTAAGGGAAGCTCATTACACGGCTGAGATTTGAATATCCCGATCCGTAATCATCGAGTGAGAATCCGTTTCCGTTGCTGGTGATATCTCTCATGGTCCTGAGTACTGCCTCTGCCAGATAGTCCGATGCGGTCTCGGTAATCTCAAAATTGATCCTGTTGGGATCTATATTATACTCATCCAGGATCTCCTTTATCTTATCGGCCATATTGGATTGCATGCACTGAACAACCGAAAGATTTACCTCGACAAATTTAATTCCTGTATTGGCCAGATCACCTTCTGAGATGAGCCTGCACACATCCTTTATTACGAATTCTCCGATCTGAAGAATGCTTCCGCTCTTCTCTGCCGCAGGGATAAAGAGCGCGGGTGATATGAATCCCAGCTGTTCGTCCTTCAGTCTGATAAGCGCTTCTGCCGATACAAACTTCTCATCCTTTGTTGAATAGATGGGCTGATAGTACATCTCGAATTTATTGTTCTTGATGGCATCGGTAATGATCCTGTCCAGATTATTCTTTACTACGAAATCCTTCTCGGGAGCCATCTCGGAATACCTGACATATTTATTCCTCGGTACGGCACTGTCATAGGTTTCGGATAATTTAACCAGCTGATTTTCATTACTTATCTCGTTGGGAATTACTACGCCGCAGATTGCAAAATCAAGTTTGAGACGGATTCCGTCTACAACAAACAGGTCTCTTAATCTGGGGATCATCTCACATGCGGTCTTTTCGATCACTTCAAGATGGTATTTTCCACGTACTACATATGCGAAGAGTCCGTTCTTAAGGTAGTACAGACTGATATCTTCATTCTTGTAGTTCTTCACCATGTCATAGAAAATATCGGATATCTGTTTCAGAAGGGTTATATACATCTCATATCCGAGAGTTGCCCTGATGGATGCTATATTCTCAAGCTTTCCGAATACTACGAAAGCATCATCCTTAGCTTCATAAATATTTCTTACTGATCGTCTGAATGCAGTATATGATCTTGCCCCGGTCTCCACGTCCACGTTTTCTTCGGGACTTATTACATAGAAGCTGAGTATAAGTGCGGTAACAGCAAGTCCGAATACCTGAACGAGCAGTTCGGGCTGAACCATCTGAATATTGAACGCAATGATGTTGATAGGAAATACAACAACCATGGCGGCATATTTGATCTTATCGAGATTCTTATGAACAAAGCAGTGAGTTACATGGATAAAAGCAAAGAATGCATAGTAATAACCGATTGCAACTACTATCCACAGATAGTCACCTCTGTGGTACTGAACATCAGCACTGCCGACTCTGGTGTAATAGAACAGGATATGCTGTGAGAAATTAACGGCGACGAGAACAAATTCAACCAGTAAAGGAAGGGTATAACAGATTGCATAGAAAGGAGTCCGTACAATCTTTCTGAATGTACCGGTCATCCTGCCGATCATATGAATATAAATTGCATAACTGGCGACGTTCAGAAGATTATAGAAGCTGCATGCGATTTCTCTGAACAAGACAGAACTTGATAAAGGACGCAACCATACAAGAGGAGCCGATCGCAGAATATCGGCTACCGACAGAACGAGGAGAATAACGACATACTTCACAAATGCCTGATTATCACGACCTCTGTTCATCCTTCTGAAAATAAGTGATGTCAAAAGCGCGAACAGTAGAATTATTGCGGCTACATCCAGGTAATAGACTCTATACATCATGAACCCCTAATAAATAAAGATTCCCCCGAAACATTATCCCATATTCCGGGGGATAGAATCTATTGTAAAAACTACAGTTTTTAGGTACTTTTTTCGGCAAAATCACATATCGTTTCTCTCGGAGATCAGGTTGTCGTCAAGAAGGTTCATAACTGCCTCCTCAAGACGTCTGCCGTTAACGGGTTTGGATACGAAATCATCGAATCCCTGCCTCAGATATTCCTCCCTGGCACCGGAAAGAGCATTGGCCGTGATTGCGATAAACGATGTACTTGCATTCTTAACACGTTCGATCTGTCTTGCCCTTCTGAGTGCCTCCACTCCGTCCATATCCGGCATGATATGGTCGAGAAGTACCACGTCGTAACTGTTCCTTGTTAATTCCTCGAGCATCTGCTTTCCGCCGGATACCTGATTTGTTATAACCTCGGTTTCTTTAAGAAGCATTGCTTCGAGAACGCGGTTGATATCGTTATCGTCAACTATAAGAACCTTAGCCTCGGGTGCCTTGAAAAGAGGACCCTCATGCGCTTTTTCGCCGTATGTAGGATTGTCCACGTCCTCATCGATCAGATCGGACTGCTCAGCGATCCTCTGAGGGATCTTTACGGTAAATACCGATCCTTCGCCGTATTTACTCTCCGCGCTGACCTCACCATTCATCATATCGGTAAGCTTGGATACGATCGCAAGTCCGAGTCCGACTCCGTCACCGGCCCTGGATCTGGTATCCCCCAGCCTGTCAAAGGTCCCGAATACTTTACCGAGTTCTTCCTCTTTGATGCCCCTTCCGGTATCCGTAACCTTTATCTCAAGGCTGATACTCTTTCCGTCAAGTGCCGATGACCCGACATAAAGACTTACATGTCCTTTTGAGGTATATTTGATGGCATTTCCGATCAGGTTGAGCATGATCTGCCTGATCCTTACGACATCTCCCACCAGTATTTCGGGAACGAGATTTCCGACATCGCAGTTAAGTTTAAGTCCCTTCTCATCCGCTCTGAAAAGACATGTCTTATATACATCTTTGACCAGAGAAGAAACCTTGTACGGAGCATTGACTATATCGAGCTTCCCCGTCTCAATATCCGCATAATCCAGGATCTTATTGATGGTTTCCATCAGGGTAAGACCGGCGCTTTCGATATCCCTGGCATATCCGGTTATATACTCATCCCTGCTTTCCCTGAGGATCATCTCATCCATTCCGAGAACCGTACTCATGGGAGTCTTGATGTCACGGGATACGGATGTCAAAAACTCGCCCTTAACTCTCTTCGCCTTCTCCGCCTCGATCTTGCATGCATCAAGCTCAACAAGTGTCTCCTGAAGGTGTGCATAATCCGGAGTCTCCACAAAGAGAAGTATGATCATTACTCCGATTGTCCCGAAAAAGAAAACAAGCAATGTTCCGGGCGCGACCAGGGCCTGAAAGATAGTTCCTATGGTGATAAAGATAAATCCGGAAAGCGAGATCATCTCGCGAAGATTAAGGCTCTTATAATGCATCAGTGCATAGATCAGAACATAGACTATAAAATAGAAAGTCGGAACATAACACAGAAAATGTATGGGACCGAAATTGTATACGTTGTTCTCTCCGAGATAGAATATCCATCCGGCTTTCATGTTTATGATCAGAACCACGGTATAAGTGATCATCAAAGCCATATTTACTTTGATCATTACTTTGTCGAATTTATTCTGTTCTCCTACAAAAGCCTCGGCATATCTGAGGTAGACGTATCCGGCGAAAGCCGCAAAGAAAAAATAGACGGTGTTGATGATAAGAGTTATCGCAGGACTGAAATATTCCGGAACAGCAATGGATACCGCACCCAGAATATCAAAAATAAGTCCGCACAAAACAGAGATCATAAGGACCAAAAACTTCTTATATCTGTCCGTTCTTGTCCTTCTCATCATCACAAGACAGGCTATGGATATAACCATGAAGAAAACTGAGGCCACTTCATATGAAATATTGTAATTACTCATAACCGGCCCACTCTTTCACGTATAGCATTTGAACAAGAACAAAGGTGCGCAACCGATAACGATTCCGCACCTTTTATATTATATCAATTCACGGGAAAAAACCAGCAAATCACTGTATATCATCCGTACGTTCTTCCTGTTCTTTCTGGACTTCGGGAAGTGCCGAATACATAGGCTTAATATCTTTTCCCTTCAGAGTTCTGTCCACATAGTTACGTGTAATCTTCATAACGGTTCCGCTCAATGCAAGAACACCGATAAGGTTGGGCATGGCCATAAGACCGTTGAACGTATCCGAAAGATCCCATGCAAGAGAAAGATCCATTGTGGCACCGATCACAACGAAAGCCACAAATATGATCTTATAAAAGATCACCGCCTTTGTGCCGAAGAGATACTCAAATGCCTTGCTGCCGTATACGCTCCATCCGAGTACGGTCGAGAAGGCAAACAAGGTGATCGCGATCGCGATGAACCATCCGCCAAAGACACCGAGAGTTCCGGAGAATGCCTCCGCAACAAGAGCTGTCTTTTCTGAAGTTGAGATCATCTCACCGGTCTGAAGGTTCATTACACCCGATGTAAGAACAGCAAGTGCGGTAAGTGTACAGACAACAATGGTGTCGGCGAACACTTCGAAGATCCCCCACATACCCTGTTTAACAGGCTCTTTAACATTTGATGCGGAGTGTACCATAACGGAAGATCCGAGACCTGCCTCATTCGAGAAGACACCTCTCTTCATACCCCAGGTAACGGCTGCCTTTACTCCGCTTCCCACGATTCCGCCGCCTACAGCCTTCATAGCAAATGCTCCCTTGAAGATGGCAGCAAATGCTGAACCGACAGTCGTAGCATGAGAAACTACGATCACGATACAGCCGATCACATAGAGAACCGCCATGAACGGAACAAGCTTCTCAGTTACGCTGGCTATCCTCTTAAGTCCGCCTACGATAACAAGTCCGGCCAGATACATGAGGATGAATCCGGTTACAACATAGGGAATTTTAAATACGGAATTCAGATTAACCGCGATCGAATTGATCTGGCTCATGTTTCCGATTCCGAAGGAAGCAAGAACGCAGAAGATACTGAAGAGCACAGCAAGGATTGACCCAATTGTCCTGCATCCTTTCCTGGATCCGAGACCATCCTTAAGATAATACATGGCACCGCCGCACCACTCTCCCTCGGAATTCTTTCTTCTGTAATAGATACCGAGAACATTCTCCGAATAGTTAGTCATCATTCCGAAGAACGCAACGATCCACATCCAGAAGATCGCACCGGGTCCGCCCGTGGCAAGAGCCGCAGCAACACCTGCAATATTACCTGTACCGATTGTTGCCGCAAGAGCGGTACAAAGGCTCTGAAACTGGCTGATCTGACGATCGTGATCTGCAGTATGGGCAGTTACATGTTTGTTCTTAAAGATCCCCCCAAGAGTACTTTTAAACCAGTGACCGACGTGAGTTACCTGGAAAAAACCGGTAAGGGCGGTCATGAGTATTCCGGTTCCTACAAGCAGAACCAGCATCGGGAGTCCCCACACAAAATTATTTACGGCCGAATTGACACTCTCTATCAGCTGCACTTTTGTTCTCCTCTCAAAAAAATAAGACGCCAATCTATGGAATTGGCGCCTTTGTCAATATGGATATTTTAAGCAAAAACCTCACATAACGCAAGCTTTATTTATTTAGCATGCTAAATCACTGAAATCTCAAACATCATCTGTGCATAATCTCCGGGAAGTATGGGTACTATAAGGCCTGCATTCATCAGTGTCTGACCGCTCAGTTCTCCGGGCGAGAGTGCTTCCCACGTTTTCTTTTTATCTCGGCTGCAAAACAGTGAATCTTCACTGTCTGCACCGATGAGCCTGATCTCATAACGCTTATCCGGATCAAGTCCCTTAAGCTTTATGACCCTTGATTTACCGTTCGGATATGCCCTGCACTGGATATAAGTAAAGAGTGCTTTTGACCCATCCTTCAGTACGGACATCCACGCATCGTAGCACCCGGTTTCAGACTCTGATGCTATGCGATAATACCTTCCCTCACGGATTATCCTTCCGTATTTATGATAGATCTGAACCTGCTCGGGAATCGCATCTCTTTCCTCTTTTGCTATCTTCGTAATATCAAGTTCATATCCGAAAGTTCCTGAAAGAGCCACGGCGCCCCTTACATCAAAAGGCATCTCTCTTCCCGTAATGTGATTTGGAGAAGCAGAGACATGTGCTCCCATAGCGCTCAGAGGATATACCATGGACGTACCCGCCTGTATGGACAATCTTTCGTATGCATCCGTATCATCCGAGCACCATATCTGAGGAGAATAGAAAAGCATTCCCGCATCAAACCTTGCTCCTCCGCCCGAACAGTTTTCAAGCAGAAGATCCGGGAATTCCTCAAGAAGTCTTCCCTGAAGATCGTAAACCGCGATCGTATATAAATATGACAGCCTTCCCATGGACTTTGCATCAAGCCCCGCACTTCCGAGATCCGAGAGCTGTCTGTTCATGTCCCATTTTACATACGAGATCTTCGCACTCCTTAGAATATCCGATATGCTCTTATATACATAGTCACGCACTTCGCTTCTCGTTATATCAAGCACGTACTGGTTTCTCATCCTGCAGGGAGTCCTGCCGGGAACTGCGATTGCCCAGTCGGGATGCGCGCGGTAAAGATCCGAGTCCGGAGAAACCATCTCCGGTTCAAACCAGATACCGAACTTCATTCCGAGTTCTTCCAATTTATCCGAAAGAGCCTTAAGTCCACCCGGAAGCTTTTCTTCATTGACTACCCAGTCACCCAGCGATGAGTTATCATCATTCCTTTTACCGAACCATCCGTCATCCATGACAAGCATCTCGATCCCGCACTTTTTAGCTTCGGATGCAATGCTTATCAGTTTATCGGTATCGAAGTCAAAATACGTAGCTTCCCAGTTGTTTATCAAAACAGGTCTGTCCTTGTATAGATACGGGCTGCGGATCAGATGTTTTCTGAAAAGGTCATGAAAAACATGACTCATCCCGTCAAACCCTTCTTCCGTATATACAAGAACGGCTTCCGGAGCCTGAAAGCCTTCTCCGGGATTAAGGTTCCAGCTAAAATGCTCCGGATTGATTCCGATATAAGATCTTATATTGTCAAACTGATCCATTGACGAGCCGCAGATAAAGTTACCGGACCATATAAGAGTCTGTGCATATATCCGTCCGTTTGAATCATCTGCATTCTGATCGCAGAGCGCCATAAAAGGCTGGAACTGGTGCGACGTCTCTCCTCTTGCGGAATACACTTCCGTGCTCCCTCTGGACAGACTCCGCCTGTCGATCCTTCTTTCCCTTGCCCATGTGCCCGAGAGTGTAACGACATCAGGGTTTTGTTCTCCCCACACTCCCTTATCAAGATCAAGGCAGCTGCTCAAAAGTTTTTCAATTGTGACAACACTGTCGGAATTATTGATCAGCTTCACGCTTTTTATTATCGCATCGCTGTCCTCAAACACAGTGTATGTAAGAAGTGCCTTAATTCCAAGCACCTTATCCGATAATGTGATCTCAAGCGTTTCTGCTTTTCCCTCACCCTCGAAGGTCGCAGGCATTCTTACGTCCACGCCTTCAGGCATTCCGGCATAAAGTTTTTCTTTACCCTTATATATCCTGTGAGATTCATACAAAAACTGTGAAGCATCATGACCGGATGCATCGAGTAACGAAACTGCGGAAGGTCTGTAATCGCCGACTCCGGATGAAGGGAATTCAAATCTTGCACAGTCCAGATAGCTTCCCCTGTCCCTTTCATTCACGGAAGGAACAAAGGGACCCGCCCCGGTCCTAAGCAGGTACCTGAGATTGTCCCTTTGAATCTTTGCTCCGTAATATACATTGTTAAGAAAACCTTCCGTATCCGTAACAGCCAGACACATCGAAGTGTTTTCAGTCTCTAAGAAAAAGAGACTGTTTTCTTCATCATAATAAATACCCATTTATACCCTCGAAAAAATAATATCCATATTTCCGCTCATCACTACTCTTTTTGCCCCTTCCGAGGTGATAAGCATATGATTTCCTTTTTTTACATCGGTACCGAATACTTTACCGGCCCCTTCAACAACACTTGCGCAGATAAAGCCTGCATCCGTATCAAAGGCACATTCCCCGTTTACCCTGACTTTCGATACGGTAAAATACTTCGACTTAACAAGTTCCGTTACCGTATTGTCGGGTTTATTCTCTTCATGAAATACCTGCTTGTCCACTTCAGCTGCGGGAACGCAGATCACGTCCTTGCTCTTATCGAGGTGAAGAGGCCTCGGCTTTCCGTTTTGAAGTCTTCCGTAATCATAAAGTCTGTATGTAATGTCACTGGATTGCTGCGTTTCAAGCACGCATACGCCCGCAGTTATCGCATGAACCGTTCCCGCATCTATTTGGATCATATCTCCCTTTTTAACGGGAACTCTGCGGATCAGGCTCTCCCATCTTCCGTTATCTATCATTTCGATCAGTTCTTCGCGGGAAGATGCATTGTGTCCGACGATCAGCTCACCGTCTTCGGGGCAGTCGAGCACATACCAGCATTCGTTCTTTCCAAGTGAACCGTTCTCATGCTCATTAGCATAGGCATCATCGGGATGTACCTGAATACTCAGATCTTTATTGGCATCTATTATCTTGATAAGAAGCGGAAATCTGTCACCTTCGGTATTTCCGAATATTTCCCTGTGATTCTCCCAGAGCCCGGATAATTTATGCCCTTCAAATTCACCCGAAACCGCAACGGACTCTCCGCTCGGATGAGCTGAGATTCCCCAGCATTCTCCGATATCATCGCCCGGTTCGTCATAACCGAATTCGTCTCTGAGTTTTGTTCCGCCCCAGATGGTATGTGAAAAATACGGTTTTAATATGATTACTTTATCCAAAATTCCTCCGACAGATTTCCCCGTAATCTGTTTTTTATTTATTCCCCGATACGATAATGCTTACCAGATAAAACGGAAGAACATCTCCTTCATGCGTCTGTGTAAGTTCGATCCTGACGGTATGCTCCCTGTTTTCACCGTGATCCAGTGCAGTGCAAAGGCAGAGCTTATCTCCCCAGTCTTCATCAAACTCAGCATCCAGCCTGATGGCTGAAGATTTATCCCCGTCCACCGTAAGAGTTGCAACAGGTGCCGGCTTTTGTATCGTTCTCCTGTACTGGACCCCGATACAGGAACCCTTTACCTTAAACATTATATACGAACCTTTTTCTCTTGCGGTCCATCCTTTTCTAAAGATATCGGTAATGATATCCTGTTTTAGATTATCAGCCGCAAAACCGCTTATTCCCAAGATCAGTTCACCCGCATTGTCATTTCTGTATCTTACGGAGTCCTCATATAAGTCAGCAGTTTCGGGCATAGGCAGCTCACTTTCAGGTTTTTCCGCATCATTCATATGATCTTTAATATCTTCCAAAACAGAAATTATGATCTTCGAAACAAGTTCATGTCCCGCATCATTAGGATGAAGATTGTCGGCAGTGATCGTCTTGTTTTCAAGCCTTCCGCTTTCCAGCTCAGGTATTATAACATCCCTCATGCTGACCGAGGGGACATCATATCTTCTTGCAACTTTCGAATGAATGAGCTGAGCACTGCCTCCATCATCATATCTGACATTATGAATGATCATCAAAGCCCTTGAAGGATCGGAAAGAAGTATCTTTCTCACCAGCCCCTCATAAGTTTCGTGGAAATGATCTGTTGCTTCGTCATTAACGGAAAATTCCACAAAGCATATGTCGGGTGATTTTGAAAGAAGATCGTCATCCGCCCTTGCGCATCCGAACTGAGAATCGGTTGCGCCGATTCCTGCATTTACATATTTTACATCAGATAACGGAAAAGAATTCTTAAACCATTCGAAAACTTTATAAGCATAACATTTATCATAAGAAGTCGCAGCACATCCCTGGGTTATGGATCCTCCCAGAAATCCCACAGTGATCGCTTCACCTGCCTGTGCCTTCTTATAGACATTAACTATTCTGCTTCTGTTCCCTCTGTTGGACTGTGCTTTTTCTGTCATCATTTTCTCGCAAAGAGTGCTTCGTTTTTCTCGATAAGTGCTATTCTCTGTTTTACGCAATCTGCGCTGTGACCCGGATCTTCGGGAGTGTTAAACACATAATCCTCAAGTCTTTCAAGAGATGTTCCCGCAACATGGAGTCTTGTATCGGATGATGCATAGTAGATGAACACATCGCCCATCTCATTTACAACGGCTCCGTTTGTAAATACAACATTGCTTACATCTCCGAGTCTTTCATAGCCTCTGGGACCGATCAGAAGTCCCGAAGGCTCTGCGATAACCCTTGCAGGATCATCAAGTGCCGTTGCAAATGCATAGATGACATATCTTAATCCCGCAGCGGTATTTCTGACACCGTGAGCTATATGGATCCAGCCTCTGTCAGTCTTGATGGGTACCGCACCGGCACCGTTTTTCACCTCTGTTATCGTGTGATACTTTCTGAGCGATGTAAGTTTTTCTTCCTTGATAACGGCATGCTCGATATCATCACAAAGCCCGAATCCGATTCCTCCGCCAGAACCCGTGTTGATGAAATCGTCCATGGGTCTTGTATAGAAAGCATACTTGCCGTCTACGAATTCAGGGAAAAGTACACAGTTCCTTTGCTGGGGCGAACTCTCGGTTATCAGATTATCAAGCCTCTCCCAATGCTCCAGGTCCTTCGTTCTTACGATTCCCGCAGCTGCAACCGCAGCTGACAGATCGTTTGAAGATGTATCCTTGCTCTCTGAACAGTATACTCCATAGATATATCCGTCCTCATGAAGAGTCAGTCTCATATCATATGCATTGACCTCTTCGGGATATTTGGAATCATCGATGAGAATGGGCTTTCCGCGGAATCTGAATCCGTCAACAGGTGAATCGCTCTCTGCTATCGCAAAAAAAGACTTCCTGTCATCCCCTTCTATCCTGGGACAAAGGATATATTTTCCGTTCAGATAAAGAGCTCCGGAATTAAACACTCCGTTTATTCCAAGTCTGTTTTCAAAAAACGGATTGGTCTCTTCATCAAGATCATACTGCCACTCTATGGGAACGCTTTCCCTTGTAAGAACCGGATTGACATATCTGTCATAAATCCCGTTATACATATTTTCATCAATTCGATTCTTACGGGACAGGTATACTTCCTGCTTTGCCTTTAATTCAAAATATTTAGGATGGATCATATTAACCTCATCTGATTCCGAGTTCGGTATCGGTATCTGTTACATGGCTGTGAGCCTTGATATAGTCAACGATTAGATCAACCTTGGTAAATGCAAGGGATACATAGCTGTCTGCACATCCGTAGTAAAGTGCGATCCTTCCGGTTGCGGGATCATGAACCGTTGCACAAGGGAAGGTTACATTGGGAACAAATCCTCTTTCCTCATACCACTCTTCGGGGGTAAGAAGGAAGTTCTCACATCTGTAGAGAACCTTGGAAGGCTCATTGATATCAAGGATCGCTCCTCCGATGGAATATACATATCCGTTACAGGTTCCCGCAACACCGTGATAGAAGATCAGCCATCCTTCTGTGGTCTCGATGGGTGCTGCACCTCCGCCGATCTTAAGGCTCTCCCACCACTCGGAGCATCTGCTCATTACATGTCTGTGCTTTCCCCAGTAAACCATGTCGGGGCTCTGTGACAGGAAGATATCTCCGAAGGGAGTATGTCCCGAATCCGAAGGTCTTGAAAGCATTACATAATTGCCGTTTATCTTTCTGGGGAAGAGAACAGCATTTCTGTTAAAAGGAATAAAAGGATTCTCAATTCTGGTAAATGTCTTGAAATCCTTGGTCTTGGCAATGCCGATCGCTGCGCCGTAGAAATCCTGGCACCAGATTGCATAATAGGTATCCTCTACCTTAACAAGCCTGGGATCATATGCATATACGGGCATGAACTCTTCGCCCTTTTCATTAACGAATCTGATCTTATCTTTTTCAAAATCCCAATTGATTCCGTCTTTGCTTCTTCCGAAGTAAATATATGAAACCCCGTTTCTCTGCTCTCCGCGGAATACTCCGACGAATGCTCCTTCATATGCAACAACGGCGCTGTTGAAGATTCGTGCTACTCCCTCAATGGGATTTCTTCCGATAATGGGGTTCTGAGAATATCTCCATACGGGAGCATCCTGAAAAGTATCGGGCCCGTCCTGCCAGGGCATGTTGGGTACATCGGGTGCGTTAAGGATCTTTACGTCGCTCATTTTGATCTCCTTTAAACTGAATTGATTAATGTTTAACTTAGATTTGGTTAAATTTAGCTTGTTGCTTTTGGAGTGATTATATATCCCGCAACTCGCATAATCAAAGGATTTTTATGCTAAAATCCGCTTTTCGGCGATTAGGATACTTTTAACTAAATTTAACTATGCAACTTTTTAACGCTCTCTTTTTTGACAAGTTTACCGCAGACTATGTGAAGTCCTTTTTTATAATCCTCTCCCCATACATTCTGAAGTGCGATCTCAACTGCCTGCTTGGACATTTCCTCCAAGTCGACTTGATAAGTTGTTATCTCGGTTTCGCATATTCCGGGATATGTATAATTGTCGTAACCCGCAACGGATATATCCTTAGGCACACGATATCCGTTCTTTTCAAGTTTCTTAATAAGAAGTGCAGCTGTAAGATCACAGTTACAGAAGAACGCCGTAGGCATATCCTTGGGAAGTGTGAGCATTTTATCGGGATCGGTAATACCCGTCTTGGGATCCCTGTCATCAATGACCCACTCCTTCTTTATCTTGCCGCCGTGCTCTAAAACAGCCTTCTGATATCCGAGATATCTGTCGGTAATGGATCCCGTTGCCAAAAGAGTCCCAACATACGCTATCCTGGTATGTCCCATGTCATAGAGATAATTTGTCATTGCATAAGCACCGTAGAAGCTGTCGGATACAACACAGTCCATAGATGCATCGGTCCCGTTAAAATCCAGATAAACAAAGGGAATAGCAAAACCCGTTCTCATTACGGACAGGTATTTCTCAGGCATATTTCCGATCACGATGCATGCATCAACCTTACCCTCTTCGAGAATCCTGGGCATTTCGTTATTCTTCTCCATAGCCGAAGTCAGAACTTCCAGCATTGCAAAACTTCCCATCAGCGATGCAATCTTATTAATGTCCTGATACATCTGCCAATAAAAGCTTGAAAATCTCGTAAGATAACTCTCCCTGCATACGACTCCGATATTCTTACTCGGATGCCTTGCAGCATAAGTATGAGGTTCATACCCCAGTTCTTTAGCCACCTTTTTAATCTCTTCAAGCTTCTGTCTGCTCACTCCACCTTTACCCGCCAGAGCTTTTGAGACAGAAACTATCGAAACCCCTGTTTTCTCCGCTATATCCGCCAGCCTTACCTTCTCGCCCATTTATACACCTCTGTAAAAAAATACCTGCACAGGCTTATGCCTACACAGGTATTCTATCTTATCTCAAGTTAAAGTTAAACCAAATTTTAATTAAACTTAACCAGTACTCATTTAAAAGCGACTTTTGGAGCAATATTCTATTTAATTCACAATCCATAGGCAAATGATTCGTATGAATTACGAAGATATTCAAGCTTTACATCTTTGAATCTCCCCAACTTAATATACGTTGAGGTCTCTTCAAAATAATAACGAGTTTTTTCATCATATTCCTCGGCAGTTATTTCGTCATCTCCAAAATAGTATTTCGTCTCCTCATTAGAATTCCTATCCATAGTGAGAAATACAGAATATCTAATACTGTTATCCTTCACAGTAAGAAACCCGCTTCGGGTTATATCAAAAAATTTATTATAATTCGTTGCCACATACACATACTCAGTGCCATCCTGCGTGTGTAATAAAACTCCACTTCCTAATAAGTCAGGTTTATATGGTCCTTGTTGTAACTCACTAATGTCCCATTCGATTATCAAATCATTTTCCGAAACCTCATATATATAAAGCTCAGAAGAATCATCGGAAGCAGTAATTATTTCAAGATATCCGTCTCTATCCAGATCAGATATCGCGTACTCATAATCTGAAGAATCGGTCTTTCCCCAAACGTTTGAATTATCATACAGCAGTTGCAACTGCCTGTTTACTTCTTCTTCACCTATACCAACTGCTTCTTCATATTCACTCGTCAGATAATATGATTTGTATTCCGAGAAATCCAATCCCTCAACCTTTGCCTTAGGTATAAAAGCTATGCAGGTACAAGGCATGACAATAGCCGGTTCGCTGTCATTTAGATGATTTCCTCCGCTATGATCGCATTCCATATAAATTGTGTTTGTCTCAGGGACAACGACCATTGCATGAGGCGTAACCTCGCCCCAGTTTGCCCAATAAAAACTGATGTATAATACATTTTCTTCAAGCGGATAAGTATCAAGTAATATATTCAGATCAGCTATTTGATCTAATTCACGATACACATGAAATGCAGCTTCCAGATCTTCTTCGCTCTCAATAACAATAGACTTATTATTCAAACTATCTATGCTTACACCAACAACCTGCATGAATACTTCGTCCGAGCCCAGGCGATAGCCTGAATCAGGAATTTCATCCAGATTATGATCATAGCCAATTACAATAGCTCCGAGTGCAATTAATGCAATTATCATAAGCAAAATCACAGCGAATATAATCTGCCTTTTTTTCATATAGAATATCCTCAAGTTCTATTAGTGAACAACTACAATATAATGATATGTCATAAAAGCAATATGCCGCAACAAATATCGCTTTTTTATTCAGAGGGGAGCTTATGATGCGATATTTCCGGCGGCATAATGACATGTATAATGCAGAAATAGGAAAAAACTTGCATAAAAGGCGGTTCTATTCAGAACCGCCTTCATCTTTTTCTCAGTATTCTTTATCAACATGATCTAATCCGTATGTCTTCATAAACAGATTAAGATCTTCATTATCTTTGATGAACATCACTTCCGAAAACTGCCCTGTGGTTTTGTTTTTGAATCCCGCAACCTGTTCGCCGTTGCATATGGATGCTTTGATGATCGGTTTTTCTATATCGGGATTATATTTGTATGAAGGAGCGCCGGGCACTTTTGATCTGAATAACTTAAATCCCATAAGTTGATCCTCACTCTCCAATATCCATCTGAGTAGTTACCGGCTTTCCATTCCAGGTATCCCCGTCCGACCTGTAATACTCTACCCTCTTAGATCCGTCAGTCATTTTATACACTACCATGAAAACCTGCCCGGTTTCTATATTCATCAGATAGTTATCATATGGAAGAACATTATCCAATGTTTTAATATCCTTGAAATCTTCATAGGCATCCTCAATTCTCCAGCATTCCCTGCTTTCATATCCGTCAAACACCCCGGAGAGATCCTGAACTCCATAGGATACAGCTGTGTATTCCTTGCCATTAATTGTTACGGTAACGGTATCAACCGGCTCGGTAACCAAAGTAAGATCCGTGCTTCTTACCGCATCACCGTAATATTCTTTCAGATCATTTCCCATGCAGGGAACCGTGGAAGTCATATAATCCAATCCGTTCAGATCCGTATGAGCAGATCCGTAGATCCCCATAACCTCTCTGCCACCAAGACTCTCATACTCCCTGACGAAGTTTGCAAACAGCATATTCTCGCGGAAAATATGATTATTTCCGGAGTAGTAGGTTTTGCCCTGCTCTATAGTCTCAAGCGTCCTCAAATATTCTTCGGATGTTTCACTGTATCCGTTAGCCAGGAGATATTCCAGGCATCTTGCACCCGACGTATCATACTGATGACCCACATCCGTTCCATGGAATATGGTTTCGGGGCACTCCGCTTTTATACTCTTGTAGAAATCATATTCCTGGGGCGAACAGGCAGCAGTGCCTTCCATCTCGGCAAATAATTCATCCAGCAGCTTGTCGTCATCTGCTTTCATCCACTCGTTAAGAAAGAATGCATCATAAAAGGGAAGTTCGATAAACAAATCTCTCATTCCGTCATCGTAATATTCCTTCCAATATTCGAGTTCTTCACCGAGTATCCTCTCGTTGGAATGCTCCTCACCGAACAAATAGATCTCTCCAGCAGTTTCAGGAAGGCTGACCTCCGATGAGATCTTAAAGCTTCCTTTGAAGTTCTCTACTTTAACGGTAATGATCACTCTGCCCGTTACAGGTATTACGATCGTATCTGTTCCGGCTGCCTGCGATTCATATATAACGGTCTTGCCGCTTTTAACGCTTACTAAGATCTCGCCTTCTTCAGTTTCTGAGGCAAATTCTATAAATCCACCCTCCGGTATGATTGCTTTCTTGAATGTACCTTTTATGGAATTCAGATTAATTTCCCAGCTATGCATGCCGGCATGTTCAACAAAACCTGTATATGACCCGGATCTTGAACTGATGAACCCGAGATATTTGGCAGTTCCGAAGACGATGATAAATATCAAAAAAAATACTATTGTGAAAATACAGCTCTTAGCTTTTTTACTCATAACTATTCCTCAATCCCGGATCTTTTCTTATCCCTGAAATACCTGATGAGATAAACAAAGAATCCTGCCAAAAACACAAGTGCAACCGCATACCACATAAGCATCATTTTGATATCGGCTAAAGACAACGCTCCCACAACGGTAAACAGCAGAAACAACAGAAAATACGGTATCAAAAACTTCCCATAGTAATTTGCTTTATCTGTGTTAGTGGTGTGCAACTCGAAAGGCGTTCCGTCGTTTTTCTTTTCGACGATAAGAAGTGCCCTTTCCATAACCGTCTGGTAATCAGCGAGCTTACTTCCTTTATCGGCAAGCTTTCTCCAATATAGATTTCCTATGTCAAAATCCAGGTTCACATTTTTGAAGAAGACCTTGTAACCCATATCTTCAAGAAATGCTGCGTAATCCTTGCCCTCAGCCTTGGATTTATCACCGATATAATCGATCTGGTATATGTATTCCGAAGGCTCGCAGGTTTCAAATTCGTAGATCAGTCTCCCACACTTAACCAGCCTGTAGCCCTTTGATGCCATCTTATTGAGCCAGTTCCTCTGGGCATCTATGAACCCCGCATAGTATCTTACTTTTTTAATGTTACTCATGATCAACCTCCAATAATTCCGGATGCAATCTCGGTTAAGTCCTTCAGTCTCTTAAGCTCGGTTTCCGCCACTTCTTTTCCTTTTGAAGTGATCACATACTCTTTTTTACGCCCGTCAGCATCTCCGCAAGGTTCGATCCATTCTTTTTCCAGAAGGGAGTTAATAGCCCCGTATAACGTCCCGGCACCCAAAGACAGTCTTCCGTTTGTCGCCTCCTCAATGAACTGCATGATCGCGTATCCATGCTTTGGTGCGTATAAAGCCAGCAATATAAAGAAAGTAACCTCCGTCAGTGCTCCGCCTTTTACGTTGTCCCTCATTATTATCCCCTTCGCTCTTATTACGTTTACTGTAATAAACTATATCAGTAAACGTAATAGTTTTCAATCAACAAAAAAGGCACTCCCTCGGGAGTGCCTTACCTGCACGGATCATCGATCATTTCTGATTTGATACGGATATGTAGGTGTATGCCACAAGAAGTCCTATCGTCAGCGCCATCACACCTAAGATAGTGATTATGAACATGGCTGAATTCTGTTTAAAGAACAGAAAAGGAATGCCGAGCAGTTCATATATCGTTGCATAAGCAAACCAAAGAATGGCTACCTGATGGTTATACTTCACAGGATCTTTTACCTCAGGTGCTTTTACCCCGGCAAAAAAGCCGACTGCTGTATTTGAAAACCACGCCCAGGCTCCGATGCCTGCAAACATTAGCGCGACTATTGTCCAAATGATAAACGCGAATATCATAAGTGCTCCAACCCCTTCGAACACCTCAAAGTGACAAAAATATTTTACTCTTTTGCATAACACATAACAATCATTTTATTTAAGGGCAAAATGCACTTCGTGGGCTATTATCCAGAGGAAAAATATGACCACGGATAATGAAACGGCATTTTTTTCTTTTGACCGGTATATCCTGTCCAAAACAGGAACGATCAACTTGAGGAAAAGAAGAGCCATTATGCCGAATAAACAGGTGCTTATAAGACTTATTCTGCCCTGAAAATTGAGCGGCCAGTTTCTGTAAGACCAGAGTATCCTGTGGAACTTGTATTCCGCGACCAAAGCGGTCACATATTCAACCGCGGTTGTGATAAATGCACTTCCGAAAAAGATTACAAAAGGATTTTTGACTTTGCGAAACAGGAAATAAAGTATCAGGATACCGAATCCGTATATCGGGCAACAGGGTATATGCAAAACTCCTCTGTCGAAGTATTTTCCGAACACAACATACACACAGACTATCTCATAAACCCAGCCGATAAATGAAGCCAGCAGGAACATAAGCATGTATTTGGTTATGTCAGTCAGGCTTTTATCCGTCATCACTTCACATCAAAATACCGCTCGTCATCTATGACAGGGATAACCTTTTTCTCTATATCATCGATCTGAATGAATCTTCCCCGGTCGATTGCCCTGATCATTTCTGCGATGCTTTCTTCGTCGCCCTGGACCTCCATTTCAACGGATCCGTCCCACATATTGCAGACCCATCCGGTCAGCCCAAGCATATCGGCTGCCCTTGTTGCGGTCCATCTGAATCCTACGCCCTGAACGCGGCCTGTAAATCTGAAATGATATCTTGTCATTTGAAATAGTCTTCCACGGGAGGAGTTACAACTTCCATATAGAACTCGCCGATATAAGGGAATTTCATATAAAGCTTCTCTTTGATATCGGACAAAACAGTCTTCTTATCCTTACCGTTCAGGGATTCTTTGACTATCGCAAGAACAATGTCATAATTTTTCCTCGGAATATCCGATCCGTACTCATACAGAGCTTCTTCAATTTCCAGCAGGCACTTGGACGCTTTGCCGTCATCAGCTCTTCCCGCTTTATGCGCAGCTGCAGGAGCGGCCTTCTTCTGAATCTTATCCGTTATCTGCTCTTTTCTCTCCGCACTAACAAGATCACTCATGAAGCTGATGATGTTATCGTAGCTCTTGTTTCTGCTGACAATGTTAACCTTAAGAGTATCTTTGGCATAAACACCTGCCAGATATCCCATATATGCGGATATATACTTGTCTACGAATTCTCTTCCTTCCGGAATGTTATCGAAGATCTGGAAATTAATGTCCGCTCTCTTAGGCTTTTCAGATTCGGCGAGTATGTCTCTGGATGTCAGAAAGACAATTACATTAGAATTCTTAGGAATGCCGGAGTAACTGAGTTTTACTCCGGCAATTTTGATGTTCTCATAGTCAATCAGATAGTACGTTTCCACAACTAATAATTCTCCCTACAAATATTCATATTTTCCCTCATGTTCATCATTATACAATTAAGTGCAGGGTAAAGTCTATGCCCTCTCTTCAAAATCCTCCCTGATCTCTGCAAACATATCGGAATCCTCAAACAATGCGCCCATATCCGCAGAACTCTTGCATGCCCTTGCGCAGCCGACTACTTTGGAGAGAACATCATAGTTGAGTTTGGTTCCGGCAGAGTCGCACTTGTAGTTAACCGCACGACTCGCCTCGACTCCGAATCTTCCTGCAACTTCAATGGCGTCGATGTTGGCGCCGAGGAAAATGAATTCCCAGCCGTTCTTGGACTTTTTCTTTTCAACCATCTTCTTAACCTTCTCGAAGGTGTACTCCCTGCTGGCATTTTCCATACCATCGGTAGTGATTATAAAAAGAGTCTTTTCCGGTTTCTCTTCATCCGGCGCATTCTTCTGAAGCTTCCCGATACGATGAATGGTCGATCCGAGCGCATCTAAAAGTGCGGTGTTTCCCCTGACGTAATAATCCTTGTCCGTTATGGGCTCCATCTTCTTCAGATCCGCTCTGTCGTGAAGGATCTCTGCCACTCCATCAAAAAGTATCGTTGAGATTATCGCATCTCCTTCTTCATTCTGCTGCTTTTCAAGCATCGAATTGTAACCGCCGATGGTATCGTTCTCAAGTCCTCTCATTGATCCGCTTCTGTCTAATATAAAAACAACCTCTGTTAATCCCTTCTTCATATCATTTACCTCTCTTTCTGGATTACCGCTTATCCGGTGTTTCGTTTCTTGAGATAAATATATGGGATTACAGAGGTCATCTGGTCGCCTGAAAAGCGACATTTTTATCCGCCTATTGTAGGCTGATCATGTTCAAATAATGCGAGATTTATCTGATAGATATCATATACTTCATTTTCAATGAAATACATGATGATTAGATCGAATACACTGCTTGTCGAAAACGCATATCCTGCTCTTGCCAGAAAATCTTTTGCTTCATCAAGATTTAGTTCCAGTGCCAGGGCAAAAGCAACCGCCGTGATCTTCTTGGGCTGATAATCGGAATTGGATCTGATCTTTGAAAAAAGCTTTCTGTCTACATTAGCTTTCTTATAGACTTCAGTGTCGGTATATCCCTTTTCATCTATCAGGTTGAAAAGAAGCTCCTGCCATGTATCTGAGATGTGAGATACTCTGTCAGCAAGTGACATTGACTGGGGCATACTGCTTGCTGACGCCATAGCCATGGGAGCGGCGCCAAACATTGCAAAATCCGATTCCGAATCATCAGGCTTATCATATCTTCCGACAGACTCACAAGGTTCTGCAGCTTTAAATGCTTTAGCGTTTTTCTTTAGAAACGTTAAACCAAGCCCCTTAGATTTCTTTTCTCTGACAGGTTCTTCGTGAACATCTTTTATGGCGCATTCCTCATCTTTTAATGAGAAATTCATCTCTTCGAAGCTATCCATCTTACTCATCAGATATTCATCTATTCCGGATGAAACATTTTCAGGCAGATCGGTTCTATGGTCATCTTCAGCTATGAGAATAATTTGAATATCAACATCAGCCGCTGCATCATTCACTGCAGTTACGGCCTCAAGTACGGAAACACCTGTATCAACAGGAATAGCCAGACTTTCAAGTCCCAGTTGTTTCACCAACTTAATGCTCTCGGACAGTTTGCTATCGAACGTTCTTCCGGCATCTGCGGTGAGTATATATTTAGAACCGGGTTCATCTGAAAGAGCATAGATGATCTCACCGGATCCGGTTGAAGCATTTCTAAAAACAGCATCCGCATATATATCACATATATCATTTTTTACAATTTGATATGTCATAGGCTATTAAGGCTCCGGCTCAAACTCCATTATCTCTTCATCATCCGAATGAATTGCGCTTTCAGGCACCACCGTTTTAATCACTGAGATTATCTTGTCATACTCTTCCATGAAACCGGGGTGATCGATGAGGATTTGATCCCTGTCCCCTTCTTTGGCCGCATTTTCAAGAAGAAGTGCCTTGGCAGAAACAGTCATAACTCCAATAGTTGCAGATGTACTCTTGATCGAATGAACGATAACACCGTATTCTTTCAGATTGTTTTCATCCAGATATTTAGAAAGCTTCTCTTTCTTCTCTGCGGCATCATTTACATACTCGGCAAGCATTTCGATATAGAAAGATCTCTCTCCTCCGCAGTTTGCAATGCCTTTGTCGGTATCGATACCCGCTTTCCTGAGATCTGCCAGTTCATCCGCATCGCCTGTTTCAGACGGAGAGTCTTCATTACCTCTTACGATAGTAACCTTACTGAGAGGAAGGTACTTTTTCAGCATGGCTTCAAGCGAAGTGCTGTCGATGGGTTTGGTGAGATAATCGTTGAATCCCTTGGCAAGATATCTTTCCCTGGCTCCGACAACCGCATCCGCAGTTAAGCATATGACAGGAGTGTCGATATTTGGTCCTTCTTTATGAGCCTTGATGTTCTTAAGAGCTTCCGCTCCATCCATCTCGGGCATACGCTGGTCCATAAGAATAACATCATATTTATTCCGAAGTGACAGTTCAATGGCTTCTTTTCCACCGCCTGCTGTATCGATCTTGATCCTGGTATCCTTAAGAAATTCCGTAGCAACGATCAGATTCATTCTCGTATCGTCAACTATGAGAACCTTGGCAGATGGTGCTCTGAAGCTTTCATGATAATCCGCTCTCTTACCCAGGCTCTTCTCAAATTTCTCTTTAAAGTTGCCAACAGGATCCTTGGAAAGAATCACCTGAGGCAAAGTTGCTATGAAGGTAGAGCCCTTACCATACTCGCTTCTGACTACGATCTCCCCTCCCATCATATCAAGGAGCATCTTGGTAATAGCAAGGCCGAGTCCCGTTCCTTCCTTCGTAGAGTTTTTCTCCAGATCTACTCTTTCGAACTTGCCGAAGAGTTTACCTATGTTTTCTTCGCTTATTCCGATACCTGTATCCGTTACTTCGATCACAAGATCAATGATTTCTTTTCCGTCCACCGTACGTTCACTTTCCGTGCCATACATCTTGAGAAGAACGCTTCCCTCATCGGTGTACTTGACGGCATTGGACAGAAGATTCGTCATAATCTGTCTCACTCTGACAACATCTCCGTAAAGAGTATCCGGCAGACTTGCATCGATATCCGTTTCAAAAGTCAGGCCTTTATCCTTCGCCCTGAAATAGATCATGTTGCTGACATCATTAAGAACCGAGCTTAGCTGATACTCAACTTCGATGATATCCATCTTGCCTTCTTCGATCTTGGTAAAATCGAGAATATCATTAATGATAGCCAGAAGATTACTGCCGGCACTGTCGACATTTCCTGAATAGTTCTTGATCTTCCTGAATGCCTCTCTGAAACCCGCAGAATCGGAATCGGGAAGTCTCTCGGCTTTTTCGGTTTCCCTTAAGATCATCTCATTCATACCGAGAACAGCGTTGATGGGAGTTCTGATCTCATGGCTCGTGTTTGCCAGGAAATCGGTCTTGGCTTCGCTTGCATGCTTTGCCTCTTTAAGAGCATCGTCCTGCTGAATTCTTGCCCTGATGATCTCATACTGTGCGATCGCACACATTATCACGATCGCAAGATACATCATCGGCATTCTGGAATAGTAGGAATCCGGAAATTTATAACCGCTTTCACGGATCGGCGAATGCATATATACAGTCATGATGATGAAAAAGACAGTGGTAAAATATGCACCGTAGAACAGATTGAAGAAATAGTAGACCACAGGCACCGCTACAAATATCAAAAAGATACTGGTACCTTCCGTTCCTCCGGTATACAGGAAGAATGTGAAAGTTATCCAATACACGAAGCACTGGATATTAATGGCAAGATGCATCAGCCAGAGACGCTTTTTTTTGCCGAATTTACATATTGCAAAACATATGGTGGCTATTGCAGTGAACACCGCGCAAAAGAGTGCATAATTTGCTACGAGATAATCCTTCCGGATAAAATTATCTATGCACAGATATATACAGAAAGGAACAACCACGGCATAGATAATTATTGTAAGAGTCAGATTAACATCTATGTATCTCTCATCGAGATGAAATCTTTTCTTTTTAGGCATATATCCTCCTCACCCTGAAAAGGGATCACGGACCGGTTATCCACGAATAGTCATAATTTGTGTAATAGTTTTCCACGTTATCAAAGTACTCTTTGTAATTATCAAGTGTAAGTTCATGTTCACCATTTGCCATATACCGGAGAAGCAGATCCGAAATCTCTCCGCTGTAGTGCTGAAGATCGGAATAGTTGTTCAGATCCGTAATGATATCAGTATCATCATAGAAGCAGAATACATGGGCATTGTCATACTTTAACACTTCCTCGGTAACCAGCTCCATCTGCTCTATGAGTGCGGGTATATCTCCCTTAACATAATGGTTGGTATACCAATCGGCTATGCAATAGGGAGGGAAGAAGTAATAAAAATCCACGTCAGGATATGCGGCTATGTTTGCGGTAAGATTTGCCCTGACATTTGCCGTGAGCATTTTGCGCTCTTCATCGGTCATATGGATCTCGGCCCCTGTCACTTCATTATCCCGGACATAGGGAAGAACATACGCAGCACCGAGCGGTCTGTCTTCAGCAAATCTCATATAGCTGTCAAAAGTATCGGCCGGAACACCGCTTACAGTTCTTCCGATACCTGAATTTACATATTCAAAAAGAACATCCGCATTATAAAGATATGCTTCATCATTTAAGAAATTATTGTCATACAGATATTCCGGATCTGCTGCCTGCGGATTTCGATAATCAGTCTCGGTCATCGCAAAATACATATCCATACTTCTGATGACAAGTCTGATGTTATCGTTATATTCCAGTGCTCTTCTTTCTCCGTCACCGATCTCCTTATAATATCCGCCTGCATATGTTGCTTTTACGCTGGTCACGTTAAAAAGCTCATCCGCGAGAGTCGTGCGGAAATTCTCGGATACGGAGGTTCCCGTTATCAACGCGTCATACTCGAAATTCCTGGTTATTCCGTCGTTCTGATATCTCTCATTATCCATTATGTATGAGAAATCCCTTAAGGGTGCATGATAATGAAAAAACGGATCCACGAATGCGACAACAGCCGCCACCGCTATCATAAGCAGTGCCGTTATCGACAGCTCAAGTATCAGAAATTTTTTCCAGTTTTTCTTTTCTTCCATTTATTCTCCGGATCAGAATTGGAAATATATAAAGCTCGATACGCCGTTTGCATACAGGAATGACCACACAAAGAGTATTCCGGCGGCAAGGGCGGTAAGGAAATTCGGTTTATATTTCTTTTCGTAAATATTTTTGGTGCACTGCAGGCAGACGAATGTGATCACATAGAAAAGCGGTATCGCTATATTGAGGTGATATCTGATAAAAGGTATCGTCCCCATATCGAATGTGTCATAAAACTGCACCGCGGGCATTATATTATCGAACCTGAACATCTCTTTGATGACATCCACAGCCATCGAGAGATTCGGCGCGGCAAAGAAGACCCAGCCGATGTTAACAAGCACAAAGGTAAATGCCACCCTTATAAACTTCGGGATCTTCTTCAGGTAATCCCAGGTAAGCCTTTCTATTATCATAAGGATTCCGTGGAGAGCCCCCCATATGATAAAGGTCCAGTTTGCACCGTGCCAGAAACCGCTGACAAGAAAGATTATAATCATATTGATATAGGTTCTGGCTCTTCCCTTTCTGTTTCCGCCAAGAGGGAAGTATATATATTTTCTGAGAAAAGAGGTCAGTGAAATATGCCATCTCTTCCAGAAATCACCGATTGATTCAGCCTTATAGGGTGAATTAAAATTCTTCGGGATATCAAGGTTAAGCATCTTTGATACGCCTGCTGCCATATCACAATATCCGGAAAAATCGAGATAGATCTGGAATGTATACGCTATGGAACAAAGCCAGGCTTCGGCCATGCCAAGTTCACTTCCCATTCCCAGGCCGTAAAGCGAAGCACCCGAAAAGCGTGTTGCCAGAAGAAGTTTCTTACTCATTCCGACGGTAAACCATAGAAATCCCGTCGCGATATTCTCGGGATCAGGCTTAAACTTTGCAGGATCGTTGATCTGGGGAATGAATTCGTCATGTCTTGTAATAGGTCCCATGACCATTCTGGGGAAAAACCATATATATGCCAGGTAATCGAGCACAGGAACCCCCTTTGTCTCTCCGCGATACGAATCCACACACCATGTGATCATCTGAAATGTGTAATAGCTTATCGCAACAGGCAGAATAAGCGATACTCCCGTATACTCCGTTCCGGTTATCTTCGCAATATTTTCTCCGAAGAAATTCAGATACTTGAAAACAAGCAGAGGAAGCACGTTTATAACTATGCCCGTTGCCAGATATGCCGGCTTTTTGTTTTTGCTTAAAAATGAGGAATACAGATAATTAAATGCACATGACAGAACAAGTATCAGAAAAGAATCCCATCCGTACAATGCAAAAAAAAGCATCGAAGCAGCTGTCAGAACGCACTTTGCAAGTTCATTCTTACCGCTTTTCCTCGCTGCATAATAAAGCACCAGTACGACCGGTACAAAAAATATGAATTGTAACGATAAAAATCCCACTTAAAATTAGTTCCTTCGCTGTCAGAACAAGATAAAAATCAAATTATATTATAGAATATGAGCCCCCCGCGGGCAAGGAAAAGGGAACTGTTTCGAAAGGGTCGTTATTATGGTATATTTAGGTGTGGTTCTTAGTTGATTTCAAGAGGTGGAGCATGGTTTTCAAGGATAAAATCAGAAGTCTGATACACAAACCCGTTTCGGTCATATTTTTACTAATTCTTGCCGTTGAATTCCTGTATCTGATCAAATTCAATCTTGTCCACGCACCTTATGTCATGGATCAGGACGCATCCAAACTGATGACCCATACCATAGAGATCGTCAGAACCGGCAAGCTTCTCATTCCCGGATGGAGATATATGACCACCCACGAGATCGATTCGGCCATGCTTCTTGCAATACCGTTTTATGCGATCACCAAAAATCTCTACCTGTCCTTTGCAATATCCAATACGATCTTCATATTTGCTTTCCTGTTCGTTCTCCTGGGTATATTCAAAAACTGCGGCATCAGATCCGAGATTTCTCTTTTCATCTGCTGTCTCGTATATATTCCTTACAACTTCGGCATGCTTGATTACATGAACATGCTCTTTATCCGAGGTGCACAGTACTCCATCAAGGTACTGATCCCTCTTCTGGCCATTCTTATACTTACTTTTCCTGACAAAAATAAAAAAAGAGACTACATCCTGTCCGCTGCCTTTATCTTCCTTGCTTTTTTGAGCGGTTTTTCAAGCGGTCTCTTTCCCCTGATCACCGGAATCCTTCCCATTGCGGGAGCTTACTATGTCAATTACGCCTTCAGGAAAAAGAATACCGGTGCGATCACTACATTCAGAACCCTGCTTCTTAGTGCGGGGATCCTTGTGAGCGTCATCGGTTTTGCTCTTCACCAGCACTACGACATCAGCCCCAGCGGCATAAACGCAACACTTACCTATTCCGAGGAATTCGGTCCCAGAGTACTCCTTAATATCGGTAATTATTTCAATCTCCTGAATGCTCTTCCTTCGAAATACCTGAATATCTATTCCATAGTATCTTTTGAAGGAGTCGGATGTTTATTCAGATTCGCTCTGGCTGCATTTCTTCTCGTCTGTGCTTTCCACTTCGTATTCCTTTTCTTCGGAGGAAGGGAAAACAATCCTTCGGGCGATACGGCACATGTTGCAACCGGTTATATGTCAGCGATATTTATCGTAAACGTGCTGATCCATCTGCTGTGCTCTTATGATGATTCCAGGTATTATCTGATCGAACTGATCTGCATGATGATACTGGCCGGAATATGGATCTCAAGGCTGACAACGGATATACGCAAAGAATCCCGCATGCGTGTTTTCGTATATCTTATACTGTTCACCTGCTTTACATGGTATTCTTCCAAAAAGTATGTCGAAACCTGTCAGGTGACTAAGAATTATTTCGGTTTTTGTTATGGAATATGTGATTTTATCAAGACTCAGAATGTCGATAACGTGATAATTCTTGACAATACGGAAGTAGATGAAGTCTGCAGAGTTCTCCTTCCGGATGTGAAATTCTCCAATTACAACTCCGAAGAAAAAGAATTCATCTCATATGACTGGTATATCGGAACCGGTGAGGCATCATACTACGGTGACTCATCCATTATCATGTCCCAGTGGTATGACGATCTGACGGATGTGTTCGGAAGTGAGGTTGCATCTCAGTATGAATTCATAGGTCAGGTAAACGGCTTCAATCTGTTCAGGTGCGACCACCTCTGCCTTCCCCTTAAATAAGTGACATAAACGCGGTAATGGATATAAACGAAAAGACCGTGGTAACTATAATGCCTCTCGAAAGAATATCCGTTCTTTCACCGATCTTCTCAGCCTGGATCATAGGAAGATTTCCTACGGGCACTGCGCACATAAGGCAGAATGTTCTGACCATCTCATCCGGAGCACTGATACTTCTGAGTACTAGCACTGCAAGTGCGGGAACGCACACAAGTCTGACCAAAATGAATATCCAGAGCTTCGCATCCTTCATATCCTTTAAAAAGCTGCTTCTGGCAACCGATGCACCCAGAAGAAGCATTGATAAAAATACCGTGGGGCTTCCGATATAATCCGCGGTTTTAACAATAAAATCGGGGAGCTTAATGTCATACCAGAATATCAGAAGTGCCAAAAGGCTCAGGATGACTCCGGGACTCACAAGCTTTTTTAGATCCATTTTTTCTTTGCCTGAAGACAAAGTGATAATCCCGTGGGTATAGAAAAGAAGACAATAGAAAACATTACATATCACGACATACAGCATGGCATTTTCCGGAAGGATAGCCTTGGCAACGGGAATGCCCAGAAATCCGACATTTCCGTATATCGACATTAAGCAATAGTATTTCCTTTCATCCCGCGGAAGCCTTATGGCAGCAGGGAGAAAAGTTCCCACCAATATAAACACCCCGTATATGATGGCTGCAATTCCCACGCCCTTTAAAAACTCTGTGTGGGTTACGGTTATATTTCCGTTAAGTATTGTGGAAACTATCAAAACAGGGTTACAGATATCAACCACGATCTTGGATATGACCTTAGTCCCCTGCTCGCTAAGTACCTTCTTTTTTTCAAGTCCGATACCTATGATCACCAGAATTGCGATCATGGACATCTGTCTTAACACTACCAGTGCTCCCATGGTAACTCCTAACTCTCTGTTTACTGTCTTCAAACGGACAATCTTGATTATATCCCCCAAAACCGCATCCGTGAACTTATATTTTAAATTGTGCAACTATTTATATAAATCGTTTTAATAATTAAAATTCATTTAAAATCGCACATATACTATCTGTTATTTAATATTTTTGCTATAATATTTGGGTAGATTTGCTCGAAACTCGGGGGAGTTGAATAATGGCAAGAAAAAAGATAGCCATCTTTGCAACAGGCTGGGCATCTGACATACTTTTCAACTTTTTGGAGGGTATGCGTAGCCGGTTAAAATCTTACGATGCTGATATGTATCTGTTCCTGTGTTATGCCACCTATGGTGAGACCGAGCATAACCGGCACGGAGAGCTTAACATATTCAATTTGCCCGATATCTCCAAATTCGATGGTGTTGTCATCATAACCAATCTGATCGATTTCCCCGGTGTTGTTGAAAAAATTGTGGAACGCTGTCATAAAGCAGGTGTTCCCGTATTAAGTCACGGCAGGATTCTTGAGGGCGTTCACAATGTGGTAACGGATAACATTACCGGTACAAGGGAGCTTGCTAACCACCTCATCAAAGTTCACGGTGTAAAGAAGATTTTTTTCCTTGCAGGCGCTGCCGATAATGCGGATTCCAATGACAGATTGGGTGCAGTCAAAGATATTTGCACAGAAAACGGTCTGGAGCTTAAAGAGGAAGACATATTCTATACAAACTGGGATCTTAGCAACGCACAGTCAGCTGCCAGAGAAAGAGTTAAAAACGGAGAACTGCCCGATGCTTTCGTCTGCGCTAATGACGAGATTGCAATGGTTACCTGTATCGCATTGGAAGAACTCGGCATTCACAGTCCCGAAGATGTTATAATCACCGGATTTGACCACATAGTGGAATCCCAGGTTTTCTTCCCCACCATTGCTTCCGTAGACCAGAATTCACGGCACCTTGGATCGATATGCGCTTCCAAGATAATCGATCTCATGGAAGGAAAGACAATAGACGATCTTACGATGATACCCTGTGAATTCATCCCTGCCGAAAGCTGCGGATGTTGCAGCAGTAAAGAAATCCTCGATCAAAGGATCAGATCCGGAGCCATTTCCTTCAAGAAAAATCAGCTTTCAAACTTCGCAACATGGCATACTCTTCATATCGAGAGAGTGATCATGGATTGTGAATCATATAATGACATCAAACGCACCATAACCGATACCCTCATTCGTGATCACAATTTCGAAGGCGAAAACTTCCATATTCTGTTCGATCCCACTGCTTACAGATCGGAAATCGAAACAGGTGTATCGAACATGGACACCGATTCCTACAGTGAGAAGCAGGATGTAATCTTTTCGATGAGGAACGGAAAGGTCCAGAACATTCGCTCTGTCCGTACCGATACGCTTATACCCAGGCTGTCAGAGGAAGATGATAATCATCTGTATGTATTTGTCCCTCTTCACGAAAGAGAGATCCGTATCGGATATCTCATTTTCTGTGACTGCTATGACAAATTGGAATCAAAAGCCATCAGGGAATATGAAGAGCGTTTTAATTCCGCTATCGAAAAAGCCAGAAAGGCTATGTATCTGAAAGCCATCAATGATTCCATCCGAGAGCTCTCCCATGTAGATGCATTAACTCACGTCAAGAACCGCACGGCGTACGAGAGCAGGCTTGAAGAGATCCGAAGAAAAGCTGAGAAGAAAGGGAAGCTTGATTTCGGAATTATACTCTTCGATGTTAACAATCTCAAGAAGATCAACGACCAGCTCGGACATTATGCCGGTGACGAATACATAAAAAATGCCTGCAAGCTCATCTGTATAGCCTTCAAGCACAGCCCGGTATACAGGATAGGCGGCGACGAGTTTGTAGTTATTCTCGAAGGGAAAGCTTTTGAGCAGCGTGATGAACAGCTTAACAGCTTCGTAGAGGAAATGAACAGCGTAATAAACAACGAAAACATTTCCCCCGAGGAAAGAGTCTCCGTTGCTTACGGAATGTCCGTTTATAATGGCGCCCCCGAAACAATCGATGATTGCATCAGGCGCGCCGATGAAACGATGTATGAAACCAAGAAGACAATGAAGGGATCAGTCAGGTGACTCCGGGAAAATATACAGATCCGGAAGAACCGTCTGAGTTCCGTCTACAGAGATTATAGTTTGTATCCCGTCGGGTGTGACCACAAGTTGCGTTCCGTCGGGATACATTGTTACACGGCCTCCGTCCTCAGCCACGATAGTCACACTTCCGTCATCGTTATAGATGATCTGATTGCCGGATACATCGGTAGGCACAATGTCCCCAAGTTCATCCAGGAAGGATGAGAATCTTGAAAGTGAACTTGATACCGCCGCATATCCGAGCTCTTCCGTTAGTGTTCTCTGATTGGTATAAAGGCTTGTCCCAAGGCCCAGTCTTCCTCCCGGTATCTCTACCCCGAGAGTCGAAAGAGTTGTAGGGAACATATCAAGTGTCGAATATGATCTGTATGCGGTACGCACGGGAGATACCGGTGCGTTGATCACGCATGTATATACACGTCTTACATAATCATTATCTATATTTCTGCAATATGTGGCATCCATTGTGGGATGGTCTCCCATAAGGATGATAGTGGTATTCTCATAGAAATCCTGCTGTTTGATCCAGTCGATAAACTCACTTACCTGTTTATCCGAACATGCATAAACATTGGAATACCTGTTTTCAAATTCATCTCCGCACAATTCACAGGTATATCCTCCCGTCATATGTGTATCAACGGTAAGAAGAGTGAAGTTGAAAGGTTCATCACCCGAGCCGAGCTCTTCAAGCGTTTCCTTTGCATATGTAAACAGCTTCTGATCCTCATATCCCCACCATACATAGTATCCGGCAGGAAGATGTCCGGTGCGCTTAGCCCAGTTAAGATCACGGAATTCAAAATTTCCGTGATTGGTAAGATAAAGCTGTCTTCCTCCGAAGATCGCAGAAGAACCGATCATGAATATCTGTCTGTATCCGGCATCTTCAAGAATATCTCCGAGAGTTGTAATGGTAGGATAAAAGGCATCCTGCGTATTCATATCATTATGATCCGCAAGTCCGCTTGTCTGAAGAGGGATTCCGGATGTTGATGAGAAGATCGCACCTATGGTCCAGGTTCCTCCGCTGTATGCATATCCGCCGTTAAGCATGGAGCCCTCACCGTATGTTCCGGAGAAGTTCTCGTTTTCCTGTGACAGCAGTGTCAGATTTTTGATGACATTCTCATCAAAGGCACCGCCGACTTCCCTGTTTGCAAAAGTCATTTCCATAGATTCCAGATAAATGAAAATGAGATTTCTTTTCTCATCGGGAAACTTAAGATCGATGGTGGACGGATCCACATAATAGCTCTCGATAAAATCTCTGGAATCACCCTTTACCCAGGGAGAATCCTCCATGGCAAGAGACATCTGAAAATCGCTCCACTCATTTGTTTCCTCAGCAGCTGCGCTCGATGAGATGACCACGGTTTCGGGAACTATGGTTTCAATCTCAGGCGGAATATACTCCTCTGCAGTGCTTCCCCTGAAACCTGCGAATCCGAAATATTCATCCACTTTAAGCCACTTTACACCGAAGAGAAATACACACCACGTTGCCAGAACAACCGTGATGAAGCTCCATTTGATAAGAGCGGGAATATAGTCCTTTTCCTTTTTGGTGAAATAGATGAATACCGCGGAAGGGATCGCAGTGATGATAACTGCGGGAAGAAGTGCTCCCAGCAGGTATTTAATGACCATTTCATTGCCTGTTCCCTCAAGCATTTGAACCTGGAACAGGAAATCATTTATAGAAAGATTTTTACCCCAGACCGAATACATCCAGATAACGCTGCATGAAAGCAGAGTGAGGATGAAAAAAAGAATTCCCAGAAGAATGCAGGAGGCAATCTTTATTATATTGGAATTGATCTTGATGTCGGGACGCTTCATTTAACGACGGTCCTTTCAAAAAAATCAATCATGCCTTTATTGGCTTCAATGCTTTCCTTCCACTCGGGGTGACTGATATTAAATACATGAAGAAGATGTATGCCTTCCTCCTTACTCCAGTAAATATCCTCGTGTTTGCAGGAATTATCGTCCAGAATTTTCTTCAGATAACCCGTATGGGCATTAAGTGAGTCCATCTCCGAATCGATTATATATACGGGAGGAAAATCAAGTCCGGGAACAGTCTCGGAAGCTGCCATATGTCCGTTCCAGGGAGCATTCTCACCCTGCTCTCCGAGCATCATATCAACATATGCCTTTGCTGTTCCTTCACCAAGATCCGTTCCCTGTTCTCCGTTGATATAAAGCCTGCTTGTCTCGACAACGGGCGAACTTACAGAAACTGCGCCTATCTTATATGATGGAGCTTCAACCCCGTATACATCCTGAAGCTCTTTGCTGAGTGTTATGCATGTGGTAAGTATGGAGAGATGTCCGCCGGCAGAATCACCGCATACCAGAACCTTTCCAAGGTCAAACCCTCTCGCCGGTCCGTACTTTTCGAGCCAGTGCATTGCAGAAAAAATCTCGCGGACAATGACAGAGAGGTCGCCGTTTTGCAAAAGTGTATAATTCATTGCCATAACGGCATATCCGCAGGATGCAAGATAACCCAGATACCTCTCCGAGATATCCGCATTTCCGTACATCCATCCGCCGCCATGAATATATATGATTGAGGGAATACCGGCATCTCCCTTAAAATCCTCGGGATAATACAGATTAAGCATATGAGCCGGATCATAATCTCCGAGATATGCTATATGCTTCTCAGCCCTGAAACCTTTTGAATCCACCCCGTTGGGATAGTCCTTTTCATTGGTTTCGGCTATCATATTCCAGTTGTCGATCAGGTATTGTCTGTAATCCATATTTACCCCCTAACTGATTAATTATACACTAAATTCCTTTTTTCAAGTAGGGTCTGTTTTATACACTTTCAGATGGTATAATTAAGCATACAGTGCATTTTTTGCGAGGGAAACCCATGAAAAAAAAGATCGCAGTCTTCACGACCGGCTGGTGTTGTGAGATCCTGACCCAATTTCTTACCGGCTTACGGGAATCGCTTAAGTCAGAAAAAGCGGATCTGTTTCTTTTTACCGGATATCCGACTTACGTAGACAGTGCTTCCAACAAAGCGGGAGAACTTAATATATTCCGGTTGCCGGACTTCAGCGATTTTGACGGTGCGGTAATATTCGGAAGCGGCCTCGATTTCAAAGAAGAGGTTGACCGGATAGTGTCTAAATGCAGCGAAACCGGTATCCCTGTGGTTCTGCAGGGAGTGCGTCGCGAAGACGCCTATTATATAGGCTCCGATAACTATGTCGCCACCAAGGAAATGTGTGAGCATCTGTGTGATAAACACGGAGTCAGGACTATTATTTTCATGGCGGGTACCGATGATTCGCTCGATTCGGAGCTCAGGTTAAAAGCTGTCAGAGATTATCTTGAAGAAGGCGGAAGATCACAGGATCTTATCGATGTCGTATATACCAAGTGGGAAAATGCCGCAGTAACCAGATACTTTAACGCCTATTGCAATGAAGGAAAAACTCTGCCCGATGCCGTCATATGTGCAAATGACGGTCTGGCAATGGAAACATGTATCACTCTCGGCAATAACAGTGTTGATGTCCCGGGGCAGGTTCTTGTTACGGGCTACGACCATATTGATGACAGCAGGATCTTCTACCCTTCCATCGCCTCCGTTGACCAGTGTTTCATCCAGATGGGTGAAGCATGCGGTGACATGTGGAAGAAACTCTTTGCAGGCACGGAGGTTGCCAAAGAGGTAATTATCCCCTGTAAATTCATCCCTGCGGAAAGCTGTGACTGCAGTGACCTGGGCCACTCAGATGAACTGAGGAGGCATATGGGACGTATGGCATTCTCCAAGAGAGCGGAGAGTACATATTTTAACAGGAAGCTTAACCTTATCGATTCAACGGTTCTTTCCAGCATTTCTTTTTCCGAGTTCTGTTTAAGACTCCACGATCTTCTCCTTCTTGACCACTCTTTTGAAGGGGATTCATTCCATATACTTCTGGAGCCTAATTTCGGTCTTTCAATAAATAATCCGGGCATCGAGCTCACCAAAAACGGATACAGCCCTAATGTGGAAGTATTGTATTCCATGGAAAACGGAACCGAGTATGCATCCAAAAGATTCCCTTCTTCCTCGCTTATACCGGGATACGATCCCGAAGATGATAACCATCTTTATGCTTTTCTTGCTCTCCATGAGGGAGCCAACGCTTTCGGCTATGTGGTATTCAGGGATTGTATGGATAAGATCCTGAGCCACACGCTTCAGACCTATCAAAGCCGACTCGGTCTGGTCTTCGATAAATTCCGTCATGCATTGAGCCTTGATCTTATCAATAAAAGACTCGTCGATATAATGAAGCGTGATCCTCTTACCAACGTAAGCAACAGAAGGGCGTATGAGGACAGGGAACTGCTCCTTCAGTCCAAGATAAATTCCGATCCAAACACAAGCTTTGCGATCGCCATGTTTGACATCAACAATCTCAAACTTGTGAATGATTCAAAAGGACATGAAGCCGGTGACGACTACATTGTCAGAGCATGCAGGCTTATATGTAACGTTTTCAAGCACAGCCCAGTGTACAGAGTCGGCGGTGACGAATTCATTGCGATCCTGACCGGTGAAGATTACATGAACAGGGCAGATCTGTTCGATGAGATAATTTCCAAGCTCAGCCCCTACACGAACCACGCTCCGGTACCGGATGATTATATATCCATTGCCGTAGGAATCGCAGAATACATCCCCAGTAAAGACAGAGCCGTCCAGAGCATCGTAAAACGCGCGGATGAAAGGATGTATCAGCATAAAGCCGAGATCAAAGGCATCCAGGTTGATAAGGAATAAAAAACGCGGAATCTCACAAAGGTCCTGCGATTAAGAAAGGAGTTTTTTATGAGTAATCAGATAGAAAGAATCACTTTCAAAGAGCTCCCGAGGAACCTCTCAGAGCTTCAGGCACTTCCGGAGAGCAGTCTCGATACTCCGTTCAAAACCGCTGCACTTACCGTTTGTGCACTGTGTGCATATGCAGCCGACAAAGATTCCGGCATCGAGATGCTTAATTTTCTCAAAGGCCCCCAGCCCTTAAGCAATTACGAGCTCCAATTCCTCAAAGACAGATTCATGGATGGCAAGACCTACGTTCCTGTTTCTTACTTCGAAGGAGCAAAGCCCGACAACAATTACTCTCCTTCCGAACCCTTTACCATTGGAGTATTCTCGAACCCTTATTCATATGACAATGACGGATACGCCAAGCTCTATATAAGATCCGGCGGTGCAGACACCGAAAGGCCGATCACACTCAGAAAAAGAGGAAGTGACGGCAAATGGTTCTTATGGGAGCAGATGCTTCTTGCAGATATCAGAAAGCCCGTTTCAGCCGATCCCTGGGCATAAACAGATAAATATACGGATAAAAAAACTCCCGCTGAGACTCAGCGGGAGTTTTCATGTCAGAAATCATCAATCCTTGTGGAGGCAGATAAATACATCAAATCCGCCGTTATAATCGGGATCGTAATAATCATAAGAGAACATCAGATAATCACGCTCTGAAGCATACCACCAGAGATAGGATGCATCAGAAATGTCATCCTCATCAAGGATCCATGCTTCATCGACTACGTTGGCAGTCATCATATCCTCTTCAAGTTCAACCCAGAAGGAGAATACTGCGTTTCCGTCACGTGACCAGTCACCGCCCCACAGATCCATAGAATCTGAGTATCCTTCGAAATAAGGACCACCGTCGCCTTCACCTACAATAGCGTAAAGATCGTCCCAATAATACTCTTCATCTTCCCATGCATCGGTTCCGGTAAGCATGATATATCCGCTGTAAGTTCCGTACCAGTCATCTACATCACCTGATGAGCTTCCGCCACCCGATCCGGTTGAAGATCCGCCGTCATCGGTAAGAGTATCGGTCATATAATTTTCATCAACCGAGACGCTGTTGATGAGAGACATAAATTCATCATTTACCGTGGAAGCAGGATCATCGCCTGTAGTGTGGATGTAAATGCATACCATGGTGTAATTGCCGTTCTCATGAACATATTCAAGAGGAAGGAAGAACTCAGCTGCGGTATCACCGAAGAAATCCTCGTAAGTGCAGAGATATGCTTCATATCCGTCAACGGTCATGATCTCT
>JAGPFR010000017.1 GCA_018056425.1 Lachnospiraceae bacterium | reverse complement strand
GATAAGTGCGATATCCGGGAAAAAGTCCAGGAAGCTGTTGGTGTATTCGCATGCTTCGGTAACGAAGTATGTACGTCCGCCAACCCTGATGTTACCGCCGATCGAAGGAAGCATTCCTCCTACGGTAATGGTGGGATCCGTTTCCTGAGCCATGAGGATCTCGCTTATCATTGAAGTCGTTGTGGTCTTGCCGTGCGTTCCGCTTATCGCAACAGATGTCTTATAGTTCTTCATCAGCTGGCCGACAAGCTGTGCGCGGGTAAGGGAAGGGATTTGGAGCCTCTTGATCTCGACATATTCGGGATTATCGGGGTGAATGGCTGCGGTAAATACGGCAACCTCTATGTCATCCGTAATATTTTCGGTCTTCTGACCGTAGAAAACCTTTATGCCCTCTTTTTCGAGAAGATCCGTGACCTCCGAAGGAGCCCTGTCCGAGCCTGATACATCAAAGCCCTCACGCTTAAGTATAGTGGCCAGTCCGCTCATACTTATGCCGCCGATTCCCACAAAATAAACCTTCACAGGCTTGGAAAAATCGATATTATACATTTCATGCCTCCTAATTGCTTAAAAAGCAGTAGACATAATTCGGATAATAATATATTATCTCCTTTGTGTCCTAATCAGACATTATAGCATTTATCGCAAAAGTCTGCATCTTTGGACACGTAACCCGGTCAGTTCGAAACCTTCCTGACCTAAAATAAAACTAGAGGAAAAGAAAAATGAAAAAAAATGTACTGTTCTTAACTTACGGTGCTGTTATCGCAGCACTCTACACCGTGCTGACTATGCTCGCCGGTTCACTCAACCTCGCAAACGGGGTTATCCAGGTAAGATTCTCAGAAGCTCTTACAATCCTTGCAGCATTCACTCCCGCAGCGATCCCCGGACTTACTGTAGGCTGTATCATCAGTAATATCCTCACAGGCTGCCATTACCTCGATGTAATCTTCGGATCACTCGCTACCCTCATCGGCGGCGTAGGAACCTATCTTCTTACTCATACGAAAAAAGATAACAACATCGTATTCAAGCCCGGAAAGGTAAGCATGATGCTTGCTCCCCTTCCTCCCGTGCTTGCAAACACCATCATTGTTCCCTTCATTCTCTCATATGTATATCAGTTTGAAGGCTCGATCCCTTTCTTCATGGTAACCGTCGGCGCCGGCGAGATCCTCAGCTGCTACCTCCTGGGACTGGTTCTTTACAACGCGCTTCTGCCACGCAGAGAGCATATCTTCAAGGCTTAATTTTCTCCGTAAGGGATACTGAAAATGATATCGTGATCTACCACAGTTACACTGATGATGAAGTAAAAGAATTCCACTATGCCGCTTAAAACGATAAAAGAGATTGGCCATATGCCAATCTCTTTTTTTTACCTCTTACATGTAAATGAAAGCGACTTCTCCGGACATTTGCCGATACACTTTCCGCATCTGATGCAGTCCGCATGATTGCATTCCGTTACGGGATTCAATCTCATGGGACATACCTTAGAGCATGCTCCGCAATTCGTGCACGTGCCCCCATCATGTTTTATCCTGATGAGTGCTATCTTGTTAAACAGTCCGTATATCGCGCCCAGTGGGCAGATGAATCTGCAAAACGGTCTGAATATCGCAGCAGAGCACAGGAGTATACCGATAAGGATCGCAACCTTTAACAGGAATGTAAGTCCCGCCTGATTCCTGAGCGTTTCATTAAATCCCGTCAAAAAAAGACCGCCTATCGTTCCCTGGGGGCAGATGTATTTGCAAAATGCGGGATATCCCATTCCTTTTTCGATCGATATGACTATGGGAAGTGCGATCACCAGAACAACCAGCATCACATATTTAAGCCATCCGAGCCATTTCAATCTTTTCACGCATTTGGGGACGGGAATCTTGTACAAAAGCTCCTGCAAAAGTCCGAAAGGGCACAGCCATCCGCATACAAATCTTCCGAAAAGAGCCGCAAACAGCAGTATCGATCCGATCACATAAGTGTTTACACCCTTCTTCAGGTTTCCGAGATTCTGCTGAAGCGAACCCAGAGGGCATGATCCTGCAGCTGCGGGACAGGAATAACAATTAAGTCCCGGAACGCACACCCCCTTGCTCGCACCCGTATGGAGCCTTCCCTTAAACAGGTTTGTTATAAAGGGATTGTACAAAAGCGTCGTAATAAATTGTGTTATCTTCCTTCGTTTATCCAAGTCCGATACACTCCAGACAAAGAGCATTTCCTTTTCTCTCGGTCTCTTTGATCTTGCCTGTATACGCCCCTGAGGCTATCATGATGATCGAAAGTATCAACAGGATCACGGTGAGAAGATTCATCGTTTTCTTTTTATCCATATTCAGACTCCGAATCTTACACTCTTACTTAGCGGAATTGATGGCATCCTCAACGGTATCTTCCATCCAGTCATATGATGCCTGTCCGAGCTGATTACCGCAAACAACTCCGTTTCCGTCGATCACAATGCTCAGAGGAACTGCATTTATCTCAAGTCCGTCGATCTCCCATCCGTCCACATAATAAATGGGGATCGTCACATCATAGTCCTTCGCATACTGCGTTCCGAGGTCCGGACCTTCATCAAGATCGATCATAATAAACTGAACATCGCCCGAGTACTTATCATTTACTTCTTCCATATCGGGAAGCTCATAGAAACAATAAGTGCACCATGTGGTGAAGAAATTGATATATACTGCCTGTCCGCGGAATTCGGAAATCGTATGCTTTTTACCGTTTTCATCATAGAATTCGAAATCGGGAATAATATTTCCCTCTTCGTATCCTTCCTCGCGCTGTACTTCCGGCTTTTCGGGCTCTTCGGGCTTTTCGGGTTTTTCATCATCTGACTCTTTGGGATCTTCGGACTCATCCCTTTCTTCAGACTCATCCTCGTCTTCGTCTTCATCCTCGTCGTCCGTATCATCGTCACGGTCCGGATCTTCCTCTTCGATCTCCGTATCATTTCCGGCGATATTTCCGATATTAAAAGCACATCCTGATACTCCGAAAGCCGCAATCGAAGCGAGCATAAGTGCTATGACAATCTTTCTTTTCATAATTCATCCTTTCTTATCAGTATGCCTTATCGGCCCATATTTCAGAGCCCGCATAAGCATATGTTATAAACTGGTTTCCGTTGTTTTCAAACAGATCGGCCATCTTGGTGATGTCCCTCTTATATAATTCACCCGTGGCAGGATCCATGATAACGAGTTCCTTCTCATTATGGCCCGTGATAAGAACGGCTCCTCCGCCCTGCATCATGGCTATTACGGGAATATCCCTGTCCAAATAATAGTAGAGCTGATCGAGCGTGCAGCCCGTAAGGTCAAGGACTGTGACATTATCCATATTCTCCTGAAGGATATCGCTTACCGCATTTCCGCTCTGGAGCAGAAGTTCGGAATTTCTGATAACTCCCTCATGCTCCATCATGATATCCATACATACGCTGAGTGAGTTCTCTCCCTCTTCAATTTCGGTCGCGACAATCTCAAGGATCTGATTAACGGTTTTTTTCGAAGAATACTTCCAGATAACATTTCCGTTTTCTTCGGTTGCGGTTCCGCCGCATTCGTAGGCAGCTTCAACAGCGGCACTCTCGGACAGATAGATCCTGCATCCGCCCTTTGCGTCATATACATAGAATCTTCTGAGATCTTCGGATAGATTGGGATTGAGTACAGCCACCTCCTCAGAGAGTATTTCTCCGGGAGTTGTTACCTTTAAAGTATTTACTTTAATGGGATTTCTCGTCTGGATCTGAACGTATCTTTCATACTTATCGATGACCGCAACGGAGAGATAATTTCGTCCTGCGGAATCTTCGGTCATTGCAGTTATGCTGTCTTCGCTTGCGGGAGCATAGGAGCCGGTAGTACCCGACAGCCTTGCGAGCATGATCATATTTCCGTTTACATCCGCCTCCGTTACGTAGAATCCTTCTTTTTCATAATACGTAAGAAGTTTTCCCGTTCCGTCACAGATACAGATCCTGTACATCGGGAATAACAGATTTCCGCTCGTCTCTGTCTGAAGATCTTCCTGCCTTGCAACACCGTATATCATATCCTCGCCGATAAATCCGAGGAATCTGATGTATTCGCCCGTTCCTGCAGATACGGTAACCGAAGTTTCGGAATTCAGATCCGTAACCGCAAGATCTCTTGAGAGTTCATTTGTATTCTCGCCGATAGTAACGATGTATCTTTGATCTTCACTCGTCTGCAGAACATCTCCCGACCAGTACATTCCCGTCGTTATGATCTTCTTTTCATTAAGATCGACTCTGAATACGGAATTTTCCATCGTAAAATAAAGATGGGAATTATCGTTCATATACAGGAGTCTTCCCGCTTCCTCAAGAAGGATATCGGGAGATTTCTCATAGGGGATGTAGAGCACTTCACGGATTGAGTTGATCTTATCTTCATAAGAATATATACATATTCCGACATCGCCCTCATGATTTCCGCGGTTCATGTATCCGTAAACCGCAAATACCATATTTCCGTCATCCTCAACCCTGAGGATCCTTATATCATGTCTGGAATTGATGTTTCTTACATCAAATACGCCGTAATCATAGAAGCTGTAAACGGATGCAAGTTTACCGGAACCTTCATTGTAGAGGAACAGTCTTCCGCCGGATACAAACGCAACGCATCCGCCTTCCTCGCTCTCCATCATCTCCGGATCTTCATCTGCGATTCCAAGGACTATCTTATCGTTTACACACATATCGGTCGGATTGGTGATCTCTTCCATGGTCCTTTCATAGGCCATGATATAGATACCCTTATCCGTGTATCTGACAGTTATCGCTTCATGCGCTTTATATGCGGTCAGGGACATTCCGTATCCGCTTCTTAGCATATAATCGATGCATATGGTCGCATTGGGACCGCAGTCTTCACGCAGGCTTATAAGAGGATCTCCGTAAGGAATAACCTCCAGATCTCCGTATGTTATCTGTGAGAATGATGAATGGATATCAACGTATGCAAAGGTTGAATTATCACTGAGGGAAGAATTCGTCTCGAGATGCTTCTTGATATTCTCTGCCTCATGCTTATCAAACAGGCAATCGTGAAAATACTTCGCATATGCCACCTTATTGTAGGCAAGCTCCGCATCTCCCGAGATCACGCGGGTATAGTAATAAATATCCCTTCCGTCTTCCATGGAAAGCTTTATCGACATCGAATACTCGGCACCGGGTTTATACAGGTCCTTGAGCGATATCTTCGAAGTCATGTTACCTATGTTGTTGAGCAGAAGCTCTGCCTCGCCCTCTTCGATGAGTCTGTTATCTTCGATATTTCTCATCTCATAGGATGCCGATGCGACCTTTTCACCGAGCGTTGTGATGACAAGCGAAACCCTTCTGTTTTCATCCATATAGGTAAGGGTATCCCTGTCATAGGAAATATCCCTCTGACCGGAATAACCGAACAGAGGGTTGTATGTAATGTCCCCCATGGACATGTAAATAACCGGCTGAGATGCCGGATCCATATCCACTGTCATATTCACCTGTTTGCGGCTGAATATATGTCCGAATATCAATACCGATGATATAAAGACAAATATGTATACCACTGCTTTTATCAGGATTTTCTTCATAACAGATCTATTATAGAATAAAAAGATCCTGCGGTCTATCAAAGGCCGCAGGATCAATATTTTACATATTATTTCAGAGCATTGATTCTGGTGATGGCTCTCTGGAGCGCGACTTCGGCACGGCTCACGTCGATATCATCGGTCTTGCTCTCGAGTCTCGCCTTGGCTCTTTCAAGTGCAGCCTTAGCTCTCTCTTCATCAATCTCGTCGGGCCACTCAACGGCCTCTGCAAGAATGTTGAAGGAATCGGGAAGGATTTCTGCAAATCCCGCATGAAGAGCTGCTGTCTTAATCTCATCGCCTTCATGGATGGCAAGGATTCCGGGCTTACAGATAACCGTAAGAGGAATATGTCCGGGATAGCATCCTATCTCACCCTCTGTCGTATTCATTTCTACCATGTCCGCCTCGCCCTCATAGAAGACTCTTTCGGGGGTGACGATCCTAAGTTTGAATTTTTCCATGAGACTGATGATCTCCTAATTACTTAGCGTTATATGCGGCTACTACGTCATCAATGGATCCCTTGCTGAGGAAGTAACTCTCGGGAATCTCGTCATGCTTTCCTTCGAGGATCTCTCTGAAGCCTCTGATGGTCTCTTCGATGGGCACGTACTTTCCTTCGAGTCCGGTGAACTGTCCTGCTACGAAGAAAGGCTGTGACAGGAAACGCTGTACCTTACGTGCTCTTGAAACGACGATCTTATCTTCTTCGGAAAGCTCGTCCATACCGAGAATTGCGATGATATCCTGAAGTTCCTTATATCTCTGAAGGATCTCCTGAACGCCTCTTGCGGTCTTATAATGCTCGTCACCTACGATTCTGGGATCGAGGATACGGGATGTTGACTCAAGAGGATCAACTGCGGGATAAATTCCGAGCTCAACGATGCTTCTTGAAAGAACGGTGGTAGCATCGAGGTGAGCGAATGTTGTAGCGGGAGCGGGGTCGGTGAGGTCATCCGCAGGAACGTATACAGCCTGAACGGAAGTAATGGAACCGTTCTTGGTTGATGTGATTCTCTCCTGAAGAGCACCCATCTCGGTCTGGAGTGTAGGCTGATAGCCTACGGCCGAAGGTACACGTCCGAGAAGTGCGGAAACTTCGGAACCTGCCTGAGTGAAACGGAAGATGTTATCGATGAAGAGGAGCACGTCCTTTCCACCCTTATCTCTGAAGTACTCAGCCATGGTAAGTCCGGTAAGACCTACTCTCATTCTTGCCCCGGGAGGCTCGTTCATCTGACCGAAGACCATGGTGGTCTTGTCGATAACTCCCGATTCTGTCATTTCGTGGTAAAGGTCATTACCTTCACGGGTACGCTCGCCTACACCGGTGAATACGGAATATCCGCCGTGCTCGGTAGCGATGTTTCTGATCAGTTCCTGAATAAGGACTGTCTTTCCTACACCTGCACCTCCGAAGAGTCCGATCTTACCACCCTTCTGATAAGGGCAAAGCAGATCTACGACCTTGATACCGGTCTCGAGAAGCTCTGACTCGGTGGACTGCTCTTCGAATGAAGGAGCGGGTCTGTGGATGGGCTCATAATCTACGCCTTCGGGAGCGGGCTTGTTATCGATGGGCTCACCGAGAACATTGAATATTCTTCCGAGGGTATTTTCACCTACGGGAACGGATATGGGAGCTCCGGTAGCATAAGCAAACATGCCTCTTACAAGACCGTCGGTGGATCCCATTGCTATACATCTGACCGTGTCGTCACCGAGGTGCTGTGCAACCTCAACAACGAGCTTGGATCCGTCATTAAGGGGAACCCTGATAGCCTCGTTTATTTCAGGAAGCGAACCTTCATCAAATCTGACATCAAGGACAGCTCCGATGATCTGTGTGATCTTTCCTTTATTCTCTGCCATTTTGTTTCCTTTCCTTATCCGTTCAAAGCCTGGGAACCTGCGATGATCTCGGTAAGTTCCTGAGTGATGGAACCCTGACGGGCTCTGTTGTATTTAAGCGTCAGGTCATCGATCATATCCTCGGCATTGCTCGTCGCATTGTCCATGGCCTGCATTCTGGCACCGTTTTCACTGGCAAGTGCCTCGATCAGCGCGCCGTGGATCTGGCCTGCGATATATTTTGGGATGATCATATCCAGTGCTTCTTCATCACCCGGCTCGAAGTTCATTACAGCTTCTATCTTGTCGGGCTTTCCGTCCTGATCCTCATCAATGCTCTCAACAGGGAGAAGCTTGATGATGGTGGGAACGTGAGTCACTGTATTCTTGAAAAATGTATATGCAAGATATATCTCGCCTATCTCGCCTTCCGAATATGACTTAAGGAGTATATCCGTAAGTCCCATCTCATCCGCATAAGTCGGAGCTTCGATAATATCCGGAAGATTTCTTACCACGTTGTAATCGTGCCTGTGGAATGCTTCGTAACCCTTGTTTCCGATCGTGTACAGATCAATGTCTTCTTTTACAAAATCGGGATTTCCGGTTATGAGTTTGACCACGTTGGAGTTGTAGCCTCCGGCAAGTCCTCTGTTGGAGGTGATGACAACGATCGCTTTTCTCTTGGAATCATTTCCCTTGAGATATCTGTGATCCGATTCGCCCACCCTTGCCAATATGCTGCACACGGTTCTGTACATGGTATCGAAATAGCTATGCGATTTTTCTGCATTGCTCCTGGCACGCTGAAGCTTAACCGTGGACACCAGCTTCATCGCCTTAGTGATCTGCTGTGTGCCCTGTATACTGGTTCTGCGCCTCTTTATGTCACGCATTGAAGCCATTGCACTTACCTCATGTTATTCTGCGGTTTTAAGGAATGTCTCCTTGAACTGTTCGATAGCCTTCTTCAGACTCTCTTCGTTCTCTTCGCTGAGTACCTTATCCTGTTTGATACCTGAAAGTATCTCGGGATATTTCTTGGAAAGGAATTCGATGAACTCCTTCTCAAATCTGGTGATCTCGCTTACGGGAACATCAAGCAGATACTTCCTCGTTACGACGTAGATCATAATGACCTGGTTTTCAACGGGCATGGGTGAATACTGAGGCTGCTTAAGAACCTCTCTGATCCTTTCACCCTGTGCAAGCTTTTCTTTGGTATCATCATCAAGTTCCGAACCGAACTGTGCGAATGATGCAAGCTCTCTGTACTGAGCAAGCTCGGTTCTGATGGGAGCCGAGATCTTCTTCATAGCTTTGATCTGAGCGGCACCACCTACTCTGGATACGGAAAGACCTGCGTTGATAGCGGGTCTGAAACCGGAATTGAACATCTCGGTCTCAAGATAGATCTGTCCGTCTGTAATGGAGATGACATTGGTGGGAATGTACGCCGAAACGTCACCTGCCTGGGTCTCGATGATGGGAAGAGCGGTAAGTGATCCTCCGCCGTACTCTTCGCTCATTCTTGCAGCTCTCTCGAGAAGTCTTGAGTGGAGATAGAATACATCTCCGGGATAAGCTTCTCTCCCGGGAGGTCTGTGAAGGAGAAGGGAAAGTGTTCTGTATGCAGCGGCATGCTTACTTAAGTCATCATAAACGACTAGTACGTCTCCGCCGTTCTCCATCCACTCTTCTCCGATGGCACATCCCGAATAAGGTGCGATGTACTGGAGGGGAGCAAGATCGGATGCGGTTGATACAACAACCGTCGTATATGACATTGCTCCGTATTCTTCAAGAGTCTTAACGATATTTGCAACGGTCGATGCCTTCTGGCCGATCGCAACATAGATACAGTTAACACCCTGACCTTTCTGGTTGATGATCGTATCGATCGCAATAGCGGTCTTACCGGTCTGACGGTCACCGATGATAAGCTCACGCTGTCCGCGTCCGATGGGGATCATGGAGTCGATAGCTTTGATACCGGTCTGAAGAGGGGTATCAACGCTCTTACGTGTGATAACGCCGCTTGCGACTCTCTCAATACGACGATACTTTGTAGTCTGAATAGGTCCCTTGCCGTCAATGGGCTGTCCGAGTGAATTAACTACTCTTCCGAGAAGTGCATCACCGACGGGCACCTCTACAACTCGTCCGGTTGTCTTGACGGTATCACCTTCGCTTATATTTCTGGCAGATCCGAGCAGAACGGCACCTACGTTGTCTTCCTCAAGGTTGAGGACCATGCCGTATACTCCTCCGGGGAACTCGAGCAGCTCGCCCTGCATTGCCTTTTCAAGGCCATGCACTCTGGCGATACCGTCGGCAACCTGGATAACCGTGCCAACGTCAGCAACCTCTAAGGTAGAAGCGTAACGTTTAATCTGCTCCTTTATAACGGAACTGATTTCTTCAGGTTTCAAATTCATGCCTTCGTTTTTCCTCTCTTCCGGTCGGGTTATCCCAACTGGATATCTAAAAGCCTGGAAGTAAGATCATCGAGTCTGGTCTTGACCGATGCATCCGCTACGCGATCTCCTATGCGGATGACTATTCCACCTATTATCGACGGGTCCACTTTGTAATGGGTCTCAAGCGACTGATAGGAAGTAGTCTCGCGTATCTTTGCCTCGACAGACAATCTCGTATTTATGTCAAGATCCATGGGCGAGGTTATATACACAACCCCGATCCCGCGGTCTGCTTTGATACGGTCGGTAAAATATTCAAATATGGAATCCAGTTCTTTAAAGCGCTCTTTATCGACGATCGTCAGCAAAAAACCCGTAAGTTCATCCATCACTCTTCCGCGGAATGTCTCTTCGACAATCTTTTTCTTCTCCTCTTTGGAGACGGAAGGATGAAGCATGAGCTTGGTAAACTCGGGGTTATCGTCCAATACCTTCCTGATGACAGTTATCTCCTGCATCATGTCATCGGACTTATTCGAGCTGACGGCAGTCTCATATAACGCTTCTCCGTAAACACCGGATATTAATTTTGCCATGTGCTCTCACCTATTTCCTTCAGTGCTTCGTCAACAAGCTGGTCCTGCACCTTAGTATCGATGGATGCCGAAACGACCTTGCCTGCGATCATTGATGCAAGCACGACCATTTCCTTCTTAACATCATCAGCCACTTTCTGTTTCTCGAGCTCGGCCTCTCTGGTTGCATGTTCAACAATCCTGTCGGCCTCCTCATGAGCACGCTTAACGATCTGCTTTTCATTTTCGATTCCGCGCTTATGAGCATCGGACAAAATGGCTTCGGCTTCGGTATCAGCCTCCTTCATCTTGGCCTCATACTGCTCCTTAAGTTCCTCAGCCTTCTTCTCGTTGTCGGCTGCGGACTTAATGGAATCTTCAATGGCTTTCTTTCTGGCCTCCAGATATTTCTTGGCAGGGTTCCAGAGAAAATAGCTCATGAACAGAAAGAGAACAAATATGGCGATGATCATCAGGCAAGAATCGGCAATGAGCTGGAAGTCCAGACCAAAAAGTCTTGGCTGCATAGTTTCAGTCATCAACAGCATTTACTTGCCTCCTTTCTTCTAAAAATGATGATTATCCCTATACTTGTTTTTTATGAAACGAAAGGCTTAACGAACATAAGAAGCATTGCAACAAGGAGACCGTAAAGACCGGTGGTCTCTGCAACTGCCTGTCCGAGAAGCATGGTAGACATGATGTCGCCCTTAGCTCCGGGATTACGTCCTACAGCAGCAGCACCGTGGCCTGCTGCGATACCCTGGCCGACACCGGGTCCGATACCTGCGATAACGGCAAGTCCGGCACCTATAGCGGAACATCCGAATACAAAGTTCTGATTGAATTCCATATTATTTTCCTCCGTTAAAACCTTTTGTATATGTTCAGGACATCAGTCCCAAATACCTGATTAATTGTCGCCTCTTGCACTTGAGATGTAAGTCATCGTCAGCATGCAGAAAACGTATGTCTGGATCGCACCGGAAAAGAGATCGAAGTAAACGTGGAGTGCTGCGGGCCATCCGGTAGCTATCCAGCCCAGCAGTCCGTAGATCAGAGCCATCATGACCGTTCCCGAAAGGACGTTTGCGAAGAGACGCAAGCTGAGCGAAATGGGAACCGCTATATCGGAAATGATGTTGATGGGAAGCCAGATGGGAAGCCAGGGAGGAAGGGGCGAACACTTATCCTTCCAGAGCTGCGAAGGCTTGGAGAATCTGACCTCGCTGTAATGAATGATCGTGAAAGTAATGAGGGCCAGAGGAAGCGTTACGCCGTAATCGGCCGTAGGCGGTCTCAGTCCCAGAAGTCCGGAAATATTGGACAGTAATATGAAGCAGAAAAGAGTTGCGATGTAATTGAAAAATACCGGAGCTCCCTTTCCCATTCCGCCGTTAACGGTGTTCACGAGAAACTCGACAAGGAGTTCGACTCCGTTCATAAATCCGCTCCCCGGAGCAAAGTTTTCCTCGGCAAGAGCCTTCTTGAATCCGTGACCCGCAATCACCGAAAAGCACATCAGTATAAGCATCACGATCAAAATACTTACATGAGTATTTGTGATGTATACAGTGTGTCCGAAGAACGAGTAATCAAACAGTCCGTGGACCATGAAATCGATATTATCTGCTGACAGCAGTAATCCGTATCCCAAATCCTTCACCCTCCGTGTTCTTTATCTTTCGGCTTTTCATCATCCGGCACAAGTTCCGGATGCAGTGCGTCGTATTCTTCCTGGCTTAAAGGAACCGGATCCTTCTCGCCAAAAAATGCATTGTAGATCTTATGTGTGAGCGGCTGAATATACGCTGCGATCTTAAGGCACATATAAGCCGCAAAAAAAGCAATGGGATTAAGTCTGTCGGACATACAGAAGATTGCAATCAGTATTCCGAGGATCACATACCTCTTCAAATATCCGAAGTAAATCTTCTTTCGTGCATCTCCCTCAGGAAGGTCCAATGCCTTATCAAGGGTCCTGTACATATCGAGCGCCGAGACAATTGCGGTCAGTATTCCGAAGATCCAGGAAAACACCGGGGGGAATACCTTGAACTTCCCGCATAGAACTATTATAAGTACTACTGCAATTCCTGTGAGACCTAAAAACACTATCCCGCTGACAAGCTCCAAAAGCGTTCTATTTCTTTTTTTCAGAACCGCCTTCAGACTCATTCCTACCGGGATCCTTCTTATCATCCGTAATGTTCATCGCAAAACGGTATATATTCCTGAAACCCGCCAAAGCACCTATAAAGAAGAACAATATGGCTATCCATTTTGTTCCCAACTTTCTGTCCAGAAAAAATCCCAGAGCACCCATACCGATTATCGGCACAAGCAGAAAAAGGGTGAACTGAAACATCATGGACAGCGCCCGGATCACTTTGCGGTCATTATCCCTTTTCACAACAGGGAAATTATACCGCTAATTTGCGGAAAAGTCTATTAATTCAGTATAGATTTATGCTATAGTCAATGCAACTTGGTGATGTTTCCGAAAGTGGCATAACATATTACCGATAATTGAAAAAAGGAGGACCCATGGGTATCGAAAAACTATTCCGTAAAAGGATAATCCCCTCAGAGTGCAGGCTTCTCGAAGATGACGAAATCGTCTATTCCGACGAATCCATCCTCGTGACCAAATGGAAAACGCTCAACCCCAAAACGGAATTTTCCCACGGATCCAGTGTCTACGACTACGAAAAAGGCATTAAGGTAAGCAAGTTCTACAGGGATGATGATTCCCTCCTGTACTGGTACATCGACATTGTCGAATTCACTACCGGTTCCGACAAAACAGAACTGATCGTAACCGACCTTCTTGCAGATGTCATCATTTCACCCACCGGCAGGATAAAGGTTGTCGACCTCGACGAGCTCGCGGAAGTCCTCGAAAAAGGCCTCATCACCCAGGAGCAGACGATCAACTGCATGAAGCAGTTAAACGATCTTCTCACCCTTATTTACAGGGATAAATTCGATACTTTGACAGAGCCCCTCGATTCAAGAGGGCTTTGAGGTGACATGGGGTCGGACCCACTGCCACATATGAAATTAAAAAAGTCAGGGAGAATTATCTCCCTGACTTTTTTGCTTCCTTTTAAAATTTTCTTGCCTGCTGGCAGGTAAAGTAAACTACCTGATACTCGTTTGAAAGAGTCTTGATAAATTCCGAAGCTCCTTTGAGCTTGGCATCATCGAGATTTACGAAAGGATCGTCGAGTATGAGGAAAGGCTTCTCCGCGCTGTACATCGCATCAGCCATCGCAACTCTTCTGCAAAGTCCGACCAGATCCTTGTAACCTTCTGAAAGAGTATCGGGAATCCTGGGCTGTCCCTGCTCAAGATAAGTTACGTTCAGGTTGGCATCGATGGTATATTTCTTCTCATCGCTTCCGGTCAGCATCGCATAATACTTATCAAATGCTGCCTGAATATCCTTGATATATCTGGTATTGAAGTTATCCCTTGCCGTTGCGAGATACTCTCTTGTCTTGCTGACGGTCTCGTATCTGACCTTAAGGATCTTGAGAGCTTCGTCACGGGTCTCATACTCTTCACGCGCATTGTCCATCGCAGTGAAGATTTCCTCCGCCTCCGCAAGCTCTTTCTTGCAGGCATCCATGAGTTTCTCATCATCCTTGACTGCCTGCTCGCTCTTTGAAAGAGCATCTTCAAGATCTTCAATGGTGATAACCGACTCTTCGGGGCACTCGAGCGAATCATATTTGGAAACATCGTGATCTGCCTCAAATACGCTTACTCTCTTTGCAGCATCCCTTAAGTCGCTTTCTCTTCCCGCAATCTGTTCGACTCTGGTTGCGATCTCGCTTACAGGGATTGAGATCTCGGCAGCGTCGGACTCAGGGATCGAAGATCTGGTACCCATAACCGAGCACTTCTTGACATATTCCTTGACCGCAGAGAGCCTGCCTTCGTAGTCGATCTCCTTGATCATCTCTTCGTACTTCTTTTTCTTTTCTCCGAGAGCCTCATATTCCCTTACCTGGTTTCTGAGGTTCATCAGATCGCCGGTAGCCGATCTTCCTACCAGCCTGATTCCTACGGTTCCGAGAAGATCCTGTGCATCCATCTCGGTTCCTTCGACGAGTTCCTCGTCCTCGGCAATCTTGGTCATCAGCTCGTTATACTTACGGGCTACGCCTTCTCCGCTCGTTCTGGTCTCATCATTGTGTTTCTTGTTAAGGATCGCACCGTAGACGATGAGAGCAACACCGAGTACCGCAGCTGCGGCGATGAAATAAATCTTGGTAATGATTGCCGCTGCAAGTGCTGCGAGGATGATAACGATTCCTCCGATGAGCATTGCGATAAACGGCTTATACTTTTCCCTCTGAGCTTCAAGAGCCTGGTTCTTGATAAGCTCCGCCTCATCTCTTCTGTCGGGAAGTTCATCCTTAAGTTCCTGGATCATGTTCCACTGATGGATGAGCTTGTCGATCTCCTTGGAATCGGGGATCTTCTTGCTGAATCTCTTGGTCTCTTCCTCAAGTCTCTCTTCTTCTGCGGGAGTGAGATTGTGAGTTCTGAGTTCCTTCTCGTCTTCTCTGAGCTTTGTAGCATCCTCAACCCACTTCTTGGCGGTTTCGGCATCGGGGATCTCTCCCTCAAATACGCTCTTTGCAGCTCTTAAGTCATCTTCTGCCTTGAGTTTTGCTTCCTTGAGATTTTCGTAATTATTTTTCTGCTCTTTAAGATCGAGATACTTTCTGAGAGCATCAAGACGGGCTCGGAGTTCCGAAGATCTCTTGCTGTCAGCCTTGGCTTTCTCGGAAGCCTGTTCGTTCTTATAGGTAAGTTCCTCGCAAAGGCTCTTCTGGGATTCCACATTTCTGAACAGATCCTTTAACTTGGAAAGTTCGGTCTCTTCCTTGTTGATAAGGCCTGTTGCCCTGTTGGGGTTCAGTCTGTCGCATTCTTTCTTAAGTGCTTCATCCGCTGCGGCAAAGTTTCTCATATCGTCGTCTTTTTCGGAGACTCCGCCGATGCGCGCACTGATGTCGCTGGTTACACTGGTAGCACAATCCTGTTGTGACACGAATGCCGTTTTTTCAAAAGAATCCGAATCAATGCCGAAAAGTGCTATTCCGGGAATGGGCTCAAAATCATGTGATGCCATTCCGGTCTCGACATTCATGATCTTTGCAACATCCTCTGATTCTTTGGTTCCGAAAGTTCTGTAGATGCAGTACTTTACACCGTCTTTTTCGAAAGTAAGGTTTCCGCCGTAGCTTCCTCCCTGCCAGGGTTTGAAGAACTTTCTCTCATTTTCGATCTCGGATCTGGATTTCTCATTCGAGAAACCGTAGAACATGATCCTGATAAATGCAGCAAGAGTGGATTTACCGCTTCCGTTATCGCCTGCAAAAGTGTTGAGCCCGTCAGTAAAATCCTTGTCGACACCGCTCAGCTTACCGAAATTCTCTATATGACAAGAAACGAGCTTCATAAACTGATTTCCTCCCCCTTAAGCACCTGAACGGCGCATCTGACTATACGTCCTTTCTCCTCCTCGCTTAATCCTTCCTCGGACTGAAGAAGTCTTACGAGTTCTCCCTTGAGGGAAGCTTCGTGGAGATATTCATCATAGTCGATAGCGATCTTGCTGTTGTCCTTAACTTCCGCATAGAAAAATCTGTCGACGGCATTTCTCCTGATGTGCTCGAAATCTTTTTCGATATTAACATCCGCCTCACCGGTAAGGATGATCCTTACAAGATCCTCGGAGGTCGCATCGGATGCCTTGATCGCATCGCTTATACACTTATCGATCTCGGGAGTTGTCATACATTCGGAGATATCTGCTTTGATCTCGTAGATATTTCTCTTTGCAAAAGGAACGAATTTTGAATCAAAAGTAAGATTGTCTTCATCGATATCGATAAGTACAAATCCGTGTTCGCCGCACTCATCGAATCCGCGTCCCTCGATACATCCCGAATAGCAATATTTTCCTCTTGAAGGAAGTTCGCCTTCGGCAAAAGTGTGATAGTGGCCGAGCGCAAGATAATCTATATTTCTGTTTTTGAGTCTGCCAAGGTCAATGCTGTCAGCCTTGTCCTTGCCCTGATACTTATCGGCACATCCGTGCATGATAACGATGTTCATCGAATCATACTCAAGATTAAGCTCGGTATAAGCTTTATCGAATCCATCTTCTCCGGGAACGATCCCTGTGATGGTTATCTTCTTTCCGCCGGGAATGGTAAGAGAGTAATTCTGGATCCCCTCTTTATCAAAGATCTTCAGATTGGCAGGAATGTTACCGGATTCGAAATATCCGGTCTCATCATGGTTGCCCTTAAGATAATAGAATAAAACGCCGGGATGCTTCTCGAACGCATCGCGGACTCTGTTGACCGCACCTACTCTCGCACGACTTGTATCAAACAGATCTCCCGCAATAATAACGGCTCTGACCCCGTTTTCATCTGCATAATCTGCGATATTACAGAACGTATCCAGGATTTCGTCCCTTCTTAACGCAGCTTTTGACTTGTCCAGCTTGGATTCCATTTTGGAATCAAGATGGGCATCCGCCAGGTGAATAATTTTCATACCCCTCTTCCTTTCCTATATCCGAGCCTTTCGCCTCCCGCGAAAAGCTGTCGTATCAGTAAAAGATATGACCGCCTATCTGAATGCCGGTAAGTCCCTCGATCGGCGTTCTGAAATAGACACAGGTCCCAACATTTGTTACGCCCCTCATCGCTTCATCGGCAGCCGCATAACAGCTGGATGTCGCTTTATTCTGAGCAAGGGCGATCGCCAGTCTTCCGCTACCCGCCGGAGAGAACTGGCTTCTCTGATATATTACTCCCGTGATCGTATCGGGATATCTTGCACTGAGCAGTCTGTTGATAACAACGGCGCCTACGGCAACCTGTCCTTCGTAAGGCTCTCCTCCCGCCTCACAATAGATCAGGTTGGCAAGAAGGTATCTGTCGTTTTCTTCAAAAGTAACCTGGGAGATATCTCTCCACACTCCGTTGGCCGCAGCCCTGGACATTGCCATTTCCTCGGCAAGCTTTGCCCTGAGATATGCAAGATCCGCTTCTTTGGCCTTGATCGCAGCTTCATAAGCAAGTGCGGCTGCTTCTCCGTCTTCTATCTGTCCGGAATAAACATTTATCGTATCCCTTGTCTGGGAGATGATATCGTTAACTCTGTCCTGTTCCGCTTCAGCCTGTGCAACAAGTTCTTCAAGCTCCGCCTCTTCCATCTCGAGACGCGTTTTTTCATCCGCTATGAAAGCTCTGTTGTCTTTGAACTCCTGAAGCTTTCTCTGATCGTACTGTTCGATCTTCTCGAAAAAGTCCGCAACGGTAAGCATCTCGGATAACGACTTTGCACACAAAAGTGCGGAGATAAAATCCTGATCTCCTCTTTCGTACATATCGCGCACCCGGATTACCATACATTGATACTGCCATTCTTCGGTTGCGATCGCTTCATCAAGCGCTATCCTGGTTGCTTCTATCTCAGCCTGTTTTTCGACCATCATTGCTTCAAGATCGGACAGATTATCACTGATGTTCTCGAGCTCTCCGCTGAGTTCCCCGACTCTTGTCATAAGCTCGCCGTGCTGAGTCCTGAGTTCGTTAAGTGCCTGCTCATTTTCTCTCTGCTGAGCTTCGAGAAGTTCCTTTTCTGCCTGTGCCTGATCTATCTGCTGCTGAGTCGTGGCATAAACTCTTTGCTCGGGAACGACCAGTAAAGCAAGCACAAGCGCAAGGGTCGTCACACAGCTTGCAATGGCATTACCGACACTTCTTCGCCTGCAAAATCCGAATATGCAATTGTATCTGCGCTTTTTGATCATAGTGAAATGCTTATGTTCCTGCCGGTCTCTTTATACTGAGTATATTTGACGCCTGCTGCATCAAACATTCTCTTTGCAGCCAGATTGGTATCGGTTCCGTTGTATTTATCACTGTGGTAAACAACTTCCTTGATACCCGCCTGAATTATGGCCTTGGCACACTCATTGCAAGGGAACAGCGATACATACAGGATCGTGTCTTCCAAAGATCCGCCCCTATAATTAAGTATCGCATTCAGCTCGCTGTGAGTTACATATGCATATTTGTTTGTACCGGGATTTCCTTCCCTGCTCCAGGGGAATTCGTCATCGCTGCATCCCTTGGGAAGTCCGTTATATCCCATCGAAAGAATCTTATGATCACGGCTTACTATACAGCAGCCTACCTGGGTATTGGGGTCCTTGCTCCTGAAACCGGAGAGATGTGCGACTCCCATGAAATATTCGTCCCAGCTGATATAATCTTCTCTTTTCTTATCTTCCATTATTTGGTACCGAAAATTCTGTCACCGGCATCACCGAGACCGGGAACAATGTAATTATGGTCATTTAGCTTCTCATCAACCGCACCGATGAAGATATCAACATCGGGATGAGCCTCCTTGAGAACCTCGATTCCCTTGGGTGCTGCGATGATGCAGAGGAAGTGAATGTTCTTGCATCCTCTGAGCTTGAGCATTGAAATAGCCTCTACTGCGGATCCGCCGGTAGCAAGCATGGGATCCACGACAAAGATCTCGCGCTCTGCACAGTCAGCGGGTATCTTGCAATAATACTCTACGGGCTTGGATGTATCGGGATCTCTGTAAAGTCCGATATGTCCAACCTTAGCGGTGGGGATCATGGAAAGCATTCCGTCCACCATGCCGAGTCCCGCTCTTAAAATGGGAATGACCGCAAGTTTCTTTCCTGCAAGCTGCTTAACGGTAGTCTTGCAAATGGGAGTTTCGATCTCGACATCCTCAAGTTTAAGATCACGTGTTGCCTCATAGCAGATGAGCATTGCGATCTCACTGATGGTCTCGCGGAATTCCTTGGTTCCGGTTTCCTTTCTTCTGATAAATCCGATCTTGTGTCCTATCAGAGGGTGATCCATTACCACTATTTTTCCCATAATGCTTCTCCTTGTTCAAAAACAAAATTCTATACGTTCTCTATCTGTCTGATTCTTCTCTCGTGGCGCTGTGCACCGGAAAACTCGGTATCAACGAATGCATCGGTAATCGCCTCGGCAAGATTTGTTCCGACAATTCCCGCACCGAGAGCGAGCATATTAGCGTCATTGTGAAGTCTTGTCATCTTAGCGCTCAAAGGATCGGAGCAAAGTGCACATCTGATTCCCTTCTCCTTGTTTGCGCAGATGCTGACACCGATTCCGGTAGTACATACTACGATGCCCTTCTCACATGTGCCGTCCGCAACAAGTCTTGCGGCAGCATGTGCATACTTGGGATAATCGCAGGAATCGTTCGAATATGTACCCACATCTTCGACCTCATGTCCCTTTTCCTCAAGGTAAGCCTTAAGATGCTCCTTGAGATCGTATCCGCCGTGATCACAACCGATTGCTATTTTCATTTATGCGTCCTCCCACTCGGAACCTGCAGACTTAAGCAATCTGTTCCAGAAAGCTTCCCCGAATCCGCGTTCCGTAAAATTTTCAACAAATATGATATCAACGTTCTCATCATCCATATCCCTTAATGCGGAATAGAAATGATGTGCTGCCGTTTCGGCATCGTTAAGTGCCCCGGCATATCTTATGACATCTGCGTCATATTTATCCGCATTATCCTTACTGCAGAAAACTCCGGTCTTTTTTCCGGCTTCCTTCGCTTTATGCAGCTCGTCGCGGATATGTTCGAAAACCTTAGCAGGCTCACCCTTGACAGGATGGACCTCTCCTCTGGGTGCGTAATGTCTGTATCTCATCCCGGGCGCCTTGGGTCTTTCTTTGCACGAAGGATCCAATAGTGCGGGATCGGTCTCAATCTCCTGTCCGAGTGCTTCGCCAAGCATCTCGTTTGTGATATATCCGGGTCTTAAGACCTGCATCGTCTTATCGGTAAGATCTATTATCGTGGATTCAAGTCCTATCGCATTATCTCCGCCGTCTATCACCGCATCGATCCGTCCGTTCATATCTTCCAGAACATACCTTGCTCTCGTAGGTGATGGCCTGCCCGAGATATTTGCACTCGGTGCCGCGATAAAACCGCCCGATGCTTTTATAAGCGCCAATGCCACCTTATCGGAAGGCATCCTGACAGCTACCGTATCCAGTCCGCCGGTCGTCTTAAGAGGAACCTCTCCCGAGGACTTAAGTATCATTGTAAGAGGTCCGGGCCAGAACTTATCCGCAAGTATATATGCTTCTTCGGGTATATCCCGGGCTATCTTCTCAAGGGACGATATCTCGCATATATGTACTATCAGCGGATTATCGGAAGGTCGTCCCTTTGCTGCGTAGATTTTTCCCGATGACTCTTCGTTCAGTGCATCTCCGCCGAGTCCGTATACAGTCTCTGTCGGAAATGCCACAAGGCCGCCTCTTTTTATGATATCACCGCACTCTGTGATCATTTTGAGATCTTCTTCATCCGGAGATGCGGGGTTTTTAATTGTGTAAACTCTGGTATCCAAATCGCTTAACCCTGATCACTGTCCGTAAGTGTACAGGCGAAGAAGATTCCATGCATCGGAAGTTCCGTATCCTATTCTCCAGACACCTACGCCTCCGAGATCCATCGTGTTCATCACATTGAGCTTGGCGGTGATGGACATGGTATCTTCAAGCCAAACCTGATAAAGGGTCGTCCCTTCTCTCCACTCGATATAATTCTGTCCGGTCGCATCATCCCAGACGGGAGTCTGTCCGATCTGATCGATATAGTCAGCCTGATTTACAAGCGTCAGATACTTACCGGATGTTACTCCGTCCTGAGTGGTCCATACGACCGTATAGAAAGGAAGTGCATTGATAACCTTCTGTGAAGGAACCTTTTCGATAGTTGCATTAAGTCCGTTCTGTACATATCCGAGGCTCGCCACGCTTCCGGCAACTCCTCCGCTCGGATAATGCTCGTCGTAACCCATTATCAGAACATAGTCCACAAACTGTCCCTGAAGATCCAGCCTGTAGTGATTGTTGTAATCATAAGGAACGTAGTTATCCGTGGAGAGACATATACTGTTCAGTCTGCAGAGAACCGATACTTCTCTGAGGAACTGAATATAGTAATCACTGCACTCCGAAGGAAGTCCCTCAAAGTCGAAATTAAGTCCGTCAGCGCCAACCGCCATAACCGCCGCAACAAGATCTTCGGCAAGCTTTCTTCTGCGGGGAGTATCGGACAAAAGGAGTGTCTCATCTATGTCGATGCTGTTTTCGTTGGCATAGTTGAAATTATCGGCAACAACCCAAACCTTGATTCCGTTGTTATGGGCTCTTGCGACATAATCGGCAGATGCAAAGCTTCTGAAACCGCCGTTTTCATCGGTAAGTGAGATCCAGCTGGGAGCAATTACGTTCATTCCGAATGCTTCGTTTATTGCTTCTCCGAGAGTATCGTTTCCTCCGGGTCCGTAGATCGCATGGAATCCGAGGTCAACCTTGGTATCCAGCCTGACGGTGGTGTACTCGGGAAGAGCGGGTGCCATGGGAGCAATGTCCGTGTAGCTCTCGGCGGAACTCATTCTCTTGTTCTCGATATATCCGATGAAACCGTCCGATGTCTTGACCTTGCTCCAGTCTTCCATTGCCTCGATGAGCTCAACGGTCTCGCCCTCTTCAACTTCACGCAAGATAGGACTCTTGATGCCGCCCTTTTCGCGGATCCAAGTGTCCTTGATGATATTTCTCATCTCATGGGTCTGACCCCACTGAGTATAGAGTTGGATATGCCTGTCATAGATATCCACCGTAAAGGTCGCAAACATTCTCAGATAGTCTGCGGCGATATATAAAGTATCGTTTTCCCTGAAAGTAAGAGGATAACCCAGATCCGTTGAAACACCGGAAACGGAGTAGGAAGTTGCTCCGTCCGAAACCTCATATGTCTCTCTAGCGGTGGTGTACATCAGAGTTCCGCCGTTATATGCCGGATCGTAAAAGAAACCACTGGTCAGATAAGTCTCAACCGTCGACTTGGTAAAATAACATCTTCCGTCACGGATAAGTGCCTGATCGGGAATCTGGGTGTTTTGAAGGATAATGGCGGACATTTCACCGGATACGCCGTAATGCTCGCTCAGATCGGCCATTTCTTTGCCGTACGAATATTTCTTATATAAAGGTATGCCTACGGAAACAGCAGCAACAATAATAATAAGTACCAGTGGAATAAGAACCACCAAAAAACGTTTTTTTCTTCTTTTCATATAAATATAAGTTCCGATCAATAAAAATAGTATGCTCAAATAACATACAAAGTTATTTTACCATACCATCACATTTTCGTCATATAAATTTGCTTCTTTAAAAGACTGCGGAGCCCGATGACAACGCAGGCCCCGCCTCTCATTTTTAGCATATACCGTTTTTCACCGCTGACTTAATCAATTAAGTAAAATCAGGGTATCGGAACCGCCAAAAGGCACTAAAAGAATTCCCGTGAAATACTTTCCCATGGTTCCGGCATCTTACGCTGTGGCTTCGACCCTTCGGGCCGTCTTACGCATTATCTGTCCCATTCGACAGACGACTGCGCCATCAGTTCGGGCGCATATTATATTTTGTTATTTTGTGGAGAACTTAAATCGGATTATTTCTGATGAAGCCATCAGGGGGAATTGATCGATTCCGTAAAAGATAAGCCCGTCATGCAATGTGAATTTGCCTGCGGTTCTTTTTTGCCCTCAGACAGAGGCTGCGGGCAGCAGATATTGGGATTGCCGGTCGCTTTGCCGGCCAAATTTCCGTTTCAGCTCCTTTCCGTCACATGTTTGGCGGAAGATGCACATTTATTATCCCGTCCCCGCAAAACCCCTTCAATGGTAAAAATTACCGATTTTTCAATGACATCCCCGTCATAAACCTTTACAAAAGTGTCGAAAAGTACGATATATATTGAAATTAATTCATTTGGTGATTATTTTTTTCTAAAGTTTATTACCTTAACCGAAATAGTGTATAAATATACCAAAAATCCTGTTGACGGGTATATGAAATAAAGCTATTATAGGAAAAATTCTAAAAAAGGGGAGGAAAACCTATGGAAATTGAAGTACTAGGCAATCTTCGCATCAAATGCACCCTTACAAAAGAATATCTTGAATCCCGCTGGATCAGTTTAAAAGATCTTGCTTACGGAAACTACGCAGCCACGGAGCTGTTCAGAGATATAATCGAAGAGACCAAGGCCCGTTTCGGGATTGATTTTCAGGCAAAGGAAAACCACCCCGTGATGATCGAGGCTGTCCCCATGGGAGAAGATTCTCTTGTGGTCTACATCAGCAAGGCAGAGGATATCGACGAGCTCGACACCAGATTCTCCAGGTTCCTGCCCAAGCCTCTCTCCGGAGGAATCACCCCCGGCGAAAGCGATGACGATGATTTCTTCGATGACGAAGAGGACGAGGACGCACTCGCAGGCTTCAGACCCTTCTCGAAGCCCGACAAGCCCGTCGTTAAAAAGACCGCTCCCGCCTACGGAAAGTCCTTCTTTGACCTTCTCGAGCAGGAAAAAGAAAACATCCGAAGCAAAGGCTGCATCCTGACCGTAAGTTTCAACAGGCTCAGCGACCTGATAGAGCTTGCTTCCTCAAGTCTTAAATACGAAGGTGAGACTTCCGTATACAAGAACAGGGCCGATGGAAAATATCTGCTCGTCATCTCCGCTTCTTCGGACGATTTCGCCAAAGTCATGAATTTTGCGGAACAGGCAACCGAGTTCGGAGCCACCAGGCTTATCCCCAAAGCTGACGCAGGATTCCTTGATAACGGCTACGATGTGATAATTGCGACAAAAGCCCTTCAAAAGCTGTCAGTATAAACACTTTATGTAAACTCTGCAGGTCGGAACAGGTTTTCCGGCCTGCTGTTTTTTATACCCTTTTATGCTATAATATGTAGGATCTTTTTCTTCTGTTCAGAAAGGTAAAGGCAATGATAAAAACCCGCTTGAAAATTAAGGGGCACCTGAGATCTTATATGCGTTTTAGCATTTATCTCGGTTTCCTGCTCCTTGCCTTAAACGCAGCAATATTCCTGGTAAGTATTCAGGCAGGCGCACTTCTGAGCGCTTTTACCATTTTCTATTTTGCGGTAACGCTCACCCTCTATTACAACAACAAGCCCATGATCATGAATGAGCTTGTAAGTTTCGCAACAGAGTACGGACAGATCCAGCGCAAACTCCTCAGGGAACTCGACATACCTTACGCTCTTCTCGACGAAGACGGCAAAGTAATGTGGACCAACTACGCTTTCGAGCAGGTCACCGAGATCGAGGGAAAATATAACAAGTCCATCACCTCTCTTTTCCCCGTGATCACGGGCGATAAGCTTCCGAGGGATGAGGATTCCGTAGAAGCCGAGTTCGACATCGAGCACTCCGGCAAGGACTATACCATCAAGCTTAAGAGGATCCCCCTCAAGGAAATGGCAGAAAACAGCGCCATCATCGAGGCGGAAGGATACAACGGCTACCTGATCGCGATGTTCATGTTCGATAAGACCGCACTCAACATCGCCCTCCAGGAACTCGACGACCAGTCTCTCTGCGTCGGAATGATCTATCTCGATAACTTTGACGAAGCAATGGAAAGTGTTGAGGAAGTCAAGCAGAGTCTTCTTGCGGCACTCATCGACCGTAAGGTCAACAAGTACATCTCAAGCGTTGACGGCATCTGCCGCAAGATGGAAAAGGATAAATACCTTATCATCCTGAGAAAGAAAGCCATCGCCGAGATGCAGGACAAGCACTTCGAACTCCTCAGCGATATCAAGACGGTCAAGATCGGTGAAAACAGCATGCCCGTAACAACCAGTATCGGACTCGGAACCGACGGCCTCACATATGCCCAGAACTATGAATATGCCCGCAACGCCATTGACCTTGCACTCGGCCGAGGCGGCGATCAGGCAGTTATCAAGACCAAGGACCAGGTTACCTATTACGGCGGTAAATCACAGACGGTTGAAAAGAGTACGAGAGTCAAGGCAAGAGTCAAGGCTCAGGCGCTCAGGGAGATCATCACCGCCAAGGAAAACGTCCTCATCATGGGACACAGAAATCCCGATGCCGACGCTTTCGGTGCAGCCGTGGGTATCTACTGTATCTCCAAAGTCCTCGGCAAGAACGCCTATATCGTAATGGATAACCCCAACTCCGATATACAGCCCATCGTCGATACATTCGTAAACGGCAGTGAAGAATTCGAAGATGTGCTTATCACTTCCCAGCAGGCAATAGATTTCGCATCAACCGGTTCCGTACTCGTAGTCGTAGATGTTAACAAGCCTTCGATCACCGAGTGCCCCGACCTTATCAAGTATTGCAAGACCATCGTTGTTCTCGATCACCACAGAGCAGGTAACGAAGTCATCGAAAACGCTACCCTCTCCTATATCGAGCCTTACGCATCAAGTGCCTGCGAGATGATCTCCGAGATCCTCCAGTATGCAGCGGATAACGTTAAGATACGTCCCGAAGAAGCAGACTGCATGTACTCCGGTATCATGGTCGACTCCAACAACTTCCAGAGCAAGGCCGGTGTAAGAACATTCGAAGCTGCCGCATTCCTCAGAAGATGCGGTGCCGACGTAACAAGAGTCCGCAAGATGTTCAGAGCGGACGCATCCGAATACAAAGCAAAAGCAGATGCCGTTTCACAGGCAGAGATATACCGCGGTTCATATGCGATAAGTATCTGTACCGCAGACGATTGCCCCAGCCCCACCGTCATCGGCGCACAGGCTGCCAACGAGCTCCTCAATATCAGAGGCATCAAGGCAAGCTTCGTACTTACGGAGTATGGCGGCAAGATCCATATAAGCGCAAGATCGATAGACGAGGTAAACGTACAGCTCATAATGGAGCGTATGGGCGGAGGAGGCCACCTCTCCGTTGCGGCATGTCAGCTTGAAGGAACACAGATAGAAGAAGCTATCGGTGAACTGAAAAATACAATAGATTCTATGATGGAAAGCGGTGAGATCTGATGAAGATTATTTTACTCAAAGATGAAAAGAAATTAGGCAAGAAGGGCGATATCATCGAAGCAAGCGACGGATACGCAAGAAACTATATTCTCCCCAAGGGAGTGGGCGTTGAGGCAACTCCCGCCAATATGAATACCCTTAAGCTTCAGAAGGCAAACGCACAGAAAGTTGCCGAGGAAAAACTCGAAGATGCCAAGGCTCTTGCAGAGAAGCTTTCAACCATTACTGTTAAGACCACCATCAAGACCGGTGCAGGCGGACGTGCTTTCGGTTCCGTCTCTTCCAAGGAAATCGCCGAGGAATGCAAGGCCCAGCACGGTATTGAACTCGATAAGAAAAAGATCGTTCTGGATGATGCGATCAAAGCTCCCGGAACATACAATGTTTCCGTCAAGATCCATCCCGAAGTTACCGGTACTTTAAGCGTCAAAGTCGAAGAGGCTTAATAATGGACGGATACAGCGAAAAAGTCATCAAGAAAATAATGCCCCATGACGACGATGCGGAAAGAGCCGTTCTTACCAGTATGCTCATGTCCTCAAAGGCGATAGCCGAGGCTCAGGAGATCATAAAGAGCGGCGATGAATTCTTTAACCGTGTATACGGAATCATTTACGATACGATCGTTGAAATGGAAAATAACGGTTCAAAGGTCGATCCCGTAACTCTCAAAGACAAGCTCGGCGAGAAGGAGCTTCCTCCAGAAGTTGCAAGCCTTACCTATCTCATGGAGATCATGAAGGATTCAACTTCAAGCACCAGTGCAAATGTCACCTACTATGCACAGATCGTGCATAAAAAGGCCGAATCCAGAAGCCTTATCAAAGCAGCCGAATCAATCGCAGAAGAAGGCTACCGTGACGACTCGGATGTAGCGGAACTTTTTAACACCGCTGAAAAGAAGATCTATGATGCGACCCAGTCCAGGATCGTAAGAGACATAAGACCTATCGATGAGGTCTTCTTCGATGCCCTGACCAATGTATCCAACGCATACAGAATGCAGGGCAACATTACCGGACTTGCTACCGGATTCTCGGATCTTGATTATTTCACATCGGGATTCCAGAGATCCGACTTCATACTTATCGCAGCAAGACCTTCAATGGGTAAGACCGCGTTCGCACTTAATATCGCAGAGCATATGGCCCTTAAAAACGGCAACGGCGTAGGCATATTCTCGCTGGAAATGAGCTCGACCCAGCTTGCAAACAGACTTATGGCCATGAACTCGAGAGTCAGCGTATCGCTCCTCAGAAACGGTAAGATCTCAGGTGACGATTATCAGAAGATCACCGACAGCGGTACTCTTTTCGGGCGAAGCGGACTCTTCATTGACGACACTCCCGGAATCAGCGTAGCGGAACTCAGATCCAAGTGCCGCAGATTAAAGAGCGCAGGCAAGCTGGACATAATCTTTATCGACTACCTCCAGCTGATGACAGGTTCGGGCAAAGCAGAGAGCAGACAGCAGGAAGTCTCCCAGATCTCGAGAGAGTTAAAGGGACTTGCCAGAGAGCTCGACATTCCCGTAGTTGCACTTTCGCAGCTCTCCCGTACCGTAGAGAGCAGAAAACCTCCCAAGCCCATGCTTTCCGACCTTCGTGAATCCGGTGCGATCGAGCAGGATGCCGACGTAGTTATGTTCATCTACCGTGAGGACTACTACAACAAAGACACCAAGCGTAAGAATGTATCCGATATCATCATCGCCAAGCAAAGAAACGGCCCGGTCGATGAATTCCCTCTCGTATGGCTGCCCGAGTACACCAAGTTCGCCAATATGAGCAAGGATGAAAAAGAAAAACTCAAATCCCATTCGGGGGATGAATAAAAAAACGCAGGTCCTAAGACCTGCGTTTTTCTTTTTGCTGACTAATTAAGCCTGCTCGATAGCGCCTACGGGGCACTGACCTGCGCAAGAACCGCAATCAATGCACTTCTCTTTATCGATCTCATACTTGCCGTCTCCCATGGAGATAGCGCCTACAGGACAAGCTGCTTCACATCCGCCACAGCAAATGCATCCTTCGCCAATCTGATAAGCCATAATACATTTCCTCCTTAAAAACTTCTAACCCTACACGAGATATTTTAAACTAATAGTCTGACAATTACAAGAAAATAGCGAGTTAGTCAGAACTAATTCTTATTTGTCATTTGTGACTGAAATCCTCGCCTGCTTCGGTAAGTTCAGCCCTTCTCTTCTTGATTCCGTCGATGATAACCTTCTTCTTCTCAACCAGGATCTTGAGATCCATGGGCTTAACATCCTTGAGAGGATAATCGATTCCCAGCTTCTCGTACTTAACCTTACCCATATCGTGATAAGGAAGCGCATCCAAAGCTCTGAGGTTATGGAACTGTCCGAGGAAGTATCCCAGATCGTAGAGATACTTATCATCATCCGTGATGCCGGGGACGACTACGTGACGGATCCACATATCAACGCCCTTCTCCTGAAGATAGAATGCGAACTTTAAAATATTCGTATTCGGCTGGGATGTGAGCTTCTTATGATGCTCATTATCTATATGCTTGATATCCAGCATAACAAGATCCGTTACCTTCATAAGCCTGTCATGCTTGGCCATCATCTCAGGGTTGTCGGGATTGAACATAATCCCCGATGTATCGAGGCAGGTATGGATCCCCTCTTTCTTACACTCTTCGAAGAGCTCCGTAACAAAATCAATCTGAACAAGAGGCTCTCCGCCGGTGACCGTAATACCGCCGCCGTTCATGTAAAAGCTCTCGTTTCTGTGATACTGCTCCAATATATACTTAGTGTCCATCTCGGTTGCGCCCGTCTGATCCCAGGTATCCGGGTTGTGGCAATAGAGGCACCTCATCGGACAGCCTTTTGTGAATACGACAAATCTTGTACCGGGACCGTCAACGGTTCCGAAGCTTTCAAGAGAATGGATTTTTCCTATCATATTCTCACCTCCGTTACCTGTTTATCTTAACACATTTATGACTCTTTATGGCATAAAAAAAGGGCTGCCGCATTTGCGACAGCCCTTCTTATTGTCTTTTTCACGCAAGCGTGAACGGCCGATGATTGCTTCCCCGTTGCATCAGAAAGACTCGTGGAAAGTACGAGAGATAACGTCTGCCTGCTGCTCGGGAGTAAGCTTAATGAAGTTTACTGCATATCCGGATACGCGGATAGTGAGCTGGGGATAATTCTCGGGATGCTGCTGAGCATCGAGAAGAGTTTCTCTGTTGAGAACGTTTACATTAAGATGGTGACCACCCTTGGTAGCATAACCATCGAGAAGATTCACAAGGTTACTAACCTGTGCGGTAGATGCTTCTGCCATGATTTTTTCCTCCTGGTAAGATTTGTTTACTGATAATCGTCGATACCCTGATGGAGTGTAGGAACGCTGCAAGCCAACGGGGTTCTGGAACAATCCGTGCAACCCATGGTCGTAACATCCTTAACATCTGACTGATCTTCCGACGTGTCTACATTGACATGTCCGGTGCCGTTTGCGAATCCATCATCGAGCATCTTTACAAGATCATCTATCATGTCTTTCTGATCCATAGTGGTATCCTTTCCGTTTATTTATTTATATCCGGCCCTTCCGGCCAAGGTACCGGGAACCCGGTACGTGGCCTTCGGAGCTTCGAAGCATTTGATTACTTGCTGAGGTCAAGATCGATGTCGCCGGCAAATACCTTGTCATCCTTTCCGAGCGCACCGGGGATGATGGTGAAGGTATTGGAGATTCCGTCCTGAGCATCATTGAAAGGAAGCTTGGATACGGAAGAAAGTGAAGCGACAGCACCGTGAGTATCACGACCATGCATAGGGTTGGCTCCGGGAGCGAAAGGCATTCCCTTCTTACGTCCGTCAGGAGTGTTTCCGGTTGCCTTACCATAGGTAACGTTTGAAGTGATGGTAAGGATTGAGGTGGTAGGAACACCATCTCTGTAGGTGTGATGACGACGTACAGCGGTCATGAACTTGTGAACGATCATCTGAGCGATATCGTCTACACGGTCATCGTCGTTACCATACTTAGGGAACTCACCGGTGGTCTTGAAGTCGGTGATGATACCGTCCTCATCGCGGATAACTTCAACCTTAGCATACTTGATAGCTGAAAGTGAGTCAGCAACGATTGAAAGACCTGCAATACCGGTTGCGAAATATCTCTTAACGTTCTTGTCATGAAGAGCCATCTCTGCTCTCTCATAGCAATACTTGTCGTGCATGTAGTGGATGATGTTGAGGGTGTTAACGTATACCTCAGCCTGCCACTCCATCATGTCGATGAACTTGTCCATAACATCATCATAGTCAAGTACGTCACCGGTAACAGGGCGATACTTAGGACCAACCTGCTTCTTGGTAACTTCATCGATACCACCGTTAAGAGCATAAAGGAGACACTTAGCAAGGTTAGCACGTGCTCCGAAGAACTGCATCTCTTTACCGATAACCATGGAGGATACGCAGCAAGCGATACCATAGTCATCACCGTGAACAACTCTCATGAGATCGTCGTTCTCGTACTGGATTGAAGAAGTGGTGATAGAGATCTTAGCGCAGTACTTCTTCCAGTTCTGAGGAAGTCTGGTTGACCAGAGAACGGTAAGGTTGGGCTCGGGAGCTGCACCAAGGTTCTCAAGGGTGTGGAGATAACGGAAAGAGGTCTTGGTAACCATGTGTCTTCCGTCAACGCCTACGCCGCCGAGAGACTCGGTAACCCAAACGGGATCGCCTGCGAAGATCTGGTTGTACTCGGGAGTTCTAGCGAACTTTACGCAACGAAGCTTCATGATGAAGTGATCTACGAATTCCTGGATCTGCTCCTCGGTGAAGGTTCCGTTTGCGAGGTCACGCTCTGCATAGATGTCGATGAAGGTGGAAGTACGTCCAAGGGACATAGCTGCACCGTTCTGCTCCTTAACGGATGAAAGATATCCGAAGTAGGTCCACTGGATAGCTTCCTGAACGTTAGCTGCGGGCTTGGAGATATCGCATCCGTAAGATGCAGCCATCTCTTTCATCATCTTAAGAGCCTTGATCTGCTCGCTGAGCTCTTCACGAAGACGGATTACATCATCAGTCATAACGTAATCGGTGGAGAGCTTCTGCTCTTCCTTGTCCTCGATAAGTCTGTCGATACCATAGAGAGCTACTCTACGATAGTCACCGATGATACGTCCTCTTCCGTATGCATCGGGAAGACCGGTAATGATGTGTGAAGAACGGCAAGCTCTCATCTCGGGGGTATATGCATCGAAGCATCCCTCGTTGTGAGTCTTACGGTTTACTGCGAAGAAAGCGGAAACCTCGGGATCAACTTCATATCCGTTGTCCTGGCAAGCTTTCTCAGCCATTCTGAGTCCGCCCCAAGGCTGAAGTGAACGCTTGAAAGGCTTGTCGGTCTGGAATCCGACGATCTTCTCCTTGCTCTTGTCAAGGTATCCGGGGCCGTGTGAAACGATTGTTGAAACAACCTTGGTGTCCATATCAAGAACGCCGCCTGCTTCTCTCTCCTTCTTCTGAAGATCGAGAACCTGTGCCCAAAGATCCTTGGTAGCCTGTGTAGGTCCTGCAAGGAAGCTCTCATCTCCGTCATAGGGATGATAGTTTCTCTGGATGAAGTCACGGACATTTACTTCTCTGTCCCACTTACCTGTTTTGAAATCCTGCCATTCAGGTCTTTCCATTTAGTAGTTCCTCCTATTGAAATATAGAATTAATTGTTACGAAGATCTGTGTTCACGGAGTTTTTTTCGGCATTACAAAATGACTCCTAAACCGCTTCGTGAGTGATTCAATTATAGTTAAGATTGTATACATAAGTCAAGGTAATGCCGTGTACTTTTTTACGTACAAGTCCCATGAAACCTGACTTTTTTGTGTATACAATGTTTCACGGAAGATAAATTTTTCATTAAAATCAAAAACATATTGGTCAAATTGGTTTTTATGAGATATACTGTCTTTTCGTAACAAGTCATTTAGTGTAATTATTTCTGTACGGAGCAGATTATGGATACCGAATTAAAAGAAAAACTTGATATGGAAAAAGAAGACACCGTTTCCATGGATGGCGAGCCCGTAAGAGAAGTCTGCGGAATCAGATCCGACATGACTCTCGGAGACATCATGGCCAAGAAACCCGAAGTCATCCCCATCCTCATGGAAGCAGGAATGCACTGTGTAAGCTGTCCCGCAGCCATGATGGAAACCCTTGAGGAGGCAGCCATCGTACACGGGATCATCATCGACGAACTCATGGACTACATCAAAGAGCGCCTCGAAAGAGACGCAAAGCCCGAGGAAGCATGATTCATACCGCATTAAAAAGCCCGACCGGATCTTCCGGCCGGGCTTTTATCATGTTTTAAGCTTTCATCTGCATTACAGTCTGAACTTTCCGATGATGTCGGTAAGGTCCGATACGACCTGCTTGGTCTCATTAACCTTATCGATACTGTCTGCGGTTTCAGTGGACATTTCGGATGTCTTCTCGGCGATATCAACAACACCGTGGGAGGCTTCGGTAACCGTGGTGTCGATTCCCTCGATGGAAGATACGATCATATCCATATCCTTGGCAAGTTCCTGGATGCTGGTTCTGATCTCGTTCATGCTGCTTCCGAAAGTATCGGCATCAACCCTGTACTGTTCGCTGACTTTGCCGAATTCCTGATAATCCGCAAGAACATTGGTCTCGAGGAAATTTGTTGTCTGGGTCAGACAATCCGACATCTGTCCAACGGCACTGTTAACTTCATCAACGATGCTTCCGATATTCTTGACCGCTTCGGAAGTCTGGGTAGCGAGGTTGGATATTTCGGTTGCAACAACCGCGAATCCTCTTCCTGCTTCTCCTGCTCTTGCTGCCTCGATGGAAGCGTTGAGAGCAAGGAGTCCGGTCTGTGAAGAGATAGCCATGATGGTTCCGGTAAGTTCATTGATCTTGTTAACCGCCTGGGAAGCAACGATCGCTTCTTCGGATTTGACTTTAACGGACTCATAGATCTCGATGGTCTTCTTGCTGGCCTTTTCGGTGGTGGATGCAAGTTCTCCGGCACGGCTGAGAACCTCGTCGGAAAGTTTGGTTCCTTCACCTGCAAGATTGTCTATGCCGCGTGCACTTTCACGTACATTGGAAACATTCTGTGCAATGGTCGTGGTAGATGCCGCAGTCTCCTGCATTCCTGCAGCAAGCTCTTCGGTGGTAGCGGAATTATCTTCACAGATATTTCCGACTTTATCGATCGTAGCCTTAAGAACGTCAACATTCGAATTGATATTGCCTCCCGCCTCTGAGATGGATCCGACCATTTCCCTGAGATTGTCTCTCGTTCTTCCGAGAGCTCTTGCAATGATGCCGACCTCATCCTTTCTCTTCTCAAGAGCTGCGGAAGATGCATCTGCGGTGAAGTCATAGTCTGCAGTCTTGTTGATGATGGGCACGAGCTGCTCAAGGGCTTTGAGCAGGAACATCGAGAATACCGCAATAAGCGCGATCGCAGCGATAACTCCGATTATGCAGAGGATGATAAGGCTGTGCTTCATCGAATCAACGCCTGCCATCATCTTATCTCTGTCAGCGGTAACGATTACGATGTTACCGTCTCTGGTAAATGCATATCCTGCAACTTTAAACGATCCTTTGTACTCATAAGTACATGATCCGTTTTCTACGGTCTTACCCTGCTGAAGATCGCTGACGATGCCTTTAACGGCTTCGTTCTCAACAGGCTGTCCGATCTTCTCGGGATTGGTATGGTAAAGCATGGTTCCGTCGGGAGATACCATGTATGCATAAGATCCCTCAACACCGGACATCTCGATCTTACCGATCAAAGTATCATAGTCGATCCTGATGAGCTTATCATAATCCGCTGTTACAAGAACTATATTACCGGTATCTGTGAACGAATAACCGGCAAGCTTAAGTGCATCCTTATACTCATAAATGACATAACCGTCACTTACTGTTTTGCCTGCCTGAATATCTGCAACGATTCCCTTAACTGCAGCATTTTCTACGGGCTGTCCGATCTTGTCGGGATTGGTGTGCCAAAGCATTGTTCCGTCGGGAGATACCATGTATGCATAAGATCCCTCAACGCCGTCGATCTCGATATTTCCGAGAAGAGTATCATAATCGATCTTCATGAACTCATCATAATTGGCTGTTACGATAAGGATGTTACCCGCATCGGTAAATGCATATCCTGCAAGCTTAAGTGCATCCTTATATTCATACAGTACGGAGCCGTCCTCGACAGTCTTGCCTGCCTGAAGATCTTCGACGATCCCCTTAACTGCAGCATTTTCTACGGGATTACCGATCTTCTCCGGATTGGGATGCCAGAGCATCTCACCTGAAGGAGATACCATGTATGCGTAAGAACCTGCCACGTCCTTGATGGCAACTTCCTTAAGTACTGCATCGAGCTGTGCTGTCGTAAGGCCTGCACCGCCTGCCAGATCAACTGCCTTAGCAGCTTCCTCGGCGAGATTCTGCGCATAGGACTTGTAAACAGTTTCGCCAAACTCTCTGGAGAAATTGATCGAGATGGCAGCTTCCTGTGCTAGATTCATTGCATATCCGCCGTAAGCCTGCTCTCCGAATTCGGTTGCGAAATCGACTCCTATTGCCGCTTCTTCCGCAAGATTCTGTGCATAGTTGAGATATGTAGTTTCCAGCTCTTTAGATGATCTGTTTGTAGCAACGACCACCTGTATAACTATCGCAACAAGCACAATAATACTGGATGCAAGAGCAATCTTAGTACTCATTTTGTGAATAAACGTAAGCTTGCCCTCGCTCTTCAGCGACTTAGTACTGTTTGCCGCCATAACACTTCACCTCCGTTAAATTAATATCTATATCAACCGGCAGCCTCCGGTTAATCCTCCGTTTTATAGTATAATTATCCAAAATAAATGGCTAAAATCTCTGTGCATTTGTGAAATATTCTTATTTTTGATTATATAACTTCAATAGTATTCTTGCAATTTAGTAATGATATTATTCAGACATAAAAAAAGACCGGATCATACGATCCGGTCTTTTTAAGCTCACTATTTGATCAAAGGGATCAATCCTGTGTGTAAGGAAGGATTGCCATCTGACGAGCACGCTTGATAGCGGTGGTAAGCTCTCTCTGGTGCTTAGCACAGTTGCCGGTGATACGGCGGGGAAGAATCTTTCCTCCCTCAGAGATATACTTACGAAGCTTGTTAGCATCCTTGTAATCGATTACGTTGTCCTTACCGCAGAAAACGCACACCTTTCTACGTCTTGCGTGCATTCCGCCCCTTCTTCTGGCCGGTCCTTCCGGTCTCTCAGATTTGGTATATGCCATGATTGCCTCCTGCAAACTAAAAACGTGTTAGCTGAATGGGAGCTCTTCTACAAGTCCGTCGGGAATGTTCAGGAAATCATTTCCGCCCGCTGCGGAACCCTGGGACTGGGAACCTGAGTTGTAAGATCCTTCAGATGAAGCATTCTTACTCTCGGCAAATTCAACATCTTCAACCATGATACGAACGTCGTAAACCTTCTGACCATCCTTATTCGTATAGTTGTTATTCTGAAGTCTTCCGGACACAACAACTTTGGTGCCCTTCTTCAAATATCTCTCTACGAACTCGGCCTGCTTGCCGAAGGATGTGCAATTGAAGAAATCCGCATCAGGCTCGCCTTCACGCTTAAACCTGCGGTCCACCGCGATACTGTACCTGGCAAAAGTCGTGCCTGAAGTTGAACTGCTTACCTCGGGGTCTCTGGTGAGTCTGCCCATTAAAATAACTTTATTCATAAGTTTATCTCCTTATGCTTCGTCCTGTCTTACGCATAAGTATCTGATGACGCCGTCCATAATTCTCATGCGGCTCTCGATCTCGGAATTCTGATCGCCTTCTGCTTCAAAGTGAATGAAGTAGTAGTAGCCTTCGGTCATCTTCTGGATTTCGTAAGCGAGCTTTTTCTTGCCCCACTCTTCTACATCCGCGATTTTTCCGCCGAGTCTCTCAACAAGTGCCTTGCACTTATCAACTACAGCGGTGCGTGCGTCGTCTTCGATCATAGCGCTGACAACGACAGCTAATTCATACTTTTTCATGCTGTTACCTCCTTTTGGTCTCTGGCTCGCACTCATGGTGCGAACAAGGAAAATATATCACGGAGTTTCAATATATCATCCCGCCGAATGTAAATCAAGCGTTTTTTAATCCAATAAAACATTTATTAAGAAGATTCGCCCTTTTTATGCCCGGTTTGTAATATTTTCACGATATATTCTTCTCGTGTTTTGATATTCTTTTATCGTGTTACAATAAATTTGTGTTGACATCCGATAATTTTGGGTTTATATTGTCCGAGGAAAGGCAATAAGCCTTCAGGGAGGTACTTTATGAGTCAGAAAAGTTTGGCCAGATGGATCAAAGGAATCCTGCTCGGATTCGGGATCTTCGGGATGATCTTCTGTATATGTATCATATACTTCGGCGTCATCCCTCTTTTCGGCAGAGACATCTATGCTGACATGTCGGAAGTTTCGGACATGTTCACGCCCTGGATGATATTCCTGCTGATAACTGCAATTCCCTGTTACATCTTTCTGGTCATGGGATGGAAAATAGCAAATAACATCGAAAGCGACAGATCGTTCTGTGAAGAGAACGCGTCATATCTTACAAAGATGGCTTACCTGGCTCTCGGTGATACGATATTTTTCTTCCTCGGTAACATCATTCTTTTATTCCTTAAAATGAGTCATCCGGGAATGCTTCTGGGATCTCTTGTGATCGATTTCCTCGGCGTCTCGGTCTCGGTCGGATGTGCGGCACTGTCCCATCTGGTACATAAGGCATCTGAGATTCAGGCCGAGAATGAACTGACAATCTAGGAGGGCACGCTATGGAAGAAGACAGGATAATATTCAACATAGACGTAATGCTCGCCCGGAGAAAAATGAGCGTAAGCGAGCTTGCGGATAAAGTAGGTATTACGCTCGCAAACATGTCGATCCTTAAAACAGGCAAGGCAAAAGCCATCAAGGTGGACACACTCTGTAAACTGTGTAAGGCACTGGACTGTCAGCCCGGAGACCTTCTCGAGTATCAAAAAGGTGATTAAGGTAAAGGAGATCAGGTATGGAACTTTTCAGATATAAACGATCGTTTAAAAAAGCCCTTTTATGGGCCATCGTCGCAATAGTGACCATTTACAGGAACCGAAACTCGTTAGCTTATCCCGTCTTTATGCTCTCAACACTTGCAATCCTTGCATGGGATGCCAAGAGCATGGGAAAGAGCCTCATCAAGAACATCGAAGGCAAACTTGATATCAAGTTTTTCTACTGCATCGCTCTTATCCTTCTGTCGATCAACAAATGTATAACCGCATCCGTCGGTCTGCAGTGGGGAAACGGACTGGGAATCCTTCTCCTCTTCTCATGTCTGCTTCTTAAGCTTTATGCAAACCAGGAAGACAATGACATCACGACCATGCTCATCAAGCTTGCGGATTTCTTCATTGTTCCTCTTGCAAACATTGCAAAGCCCTTTACCGATTCAGCGGCTGCAAAACAAGCTAAGGCCATGGCGGCTGCCACAGGAGTTGAAACTGTCAGGGACGATTCCGGCAAGAAGACTTTCAAAAGCGTAATGATAGGTATCCTGATCGCAATCCCTCTTCTCTGGATCATCATCGCACTTCTCGCATCCGCGGACATGGTTTTCGGCAACATGGTTGATGACATTCTCAAATGCATCAAACTTCCCGAGCTCGATGAAGACTGGATTGGAGTACCCTTCAAGTTCTTCCTTTCATTCCTTGCTTTTTACACCTGGACCGCATGCCTCCCCGCAGAGAATTTCTATCAGAAAAAAGAAGGAAAGAAGCTCGATGCGGTTGTTGCAATAACCTTTAACAGCCTTATCGCACTGGTATACCTCCTCTTCAGCGGAATCCAGTTCGTATACCTCGTAGGCAAGATGGAACTTCCCGGAGGATACGCTTACGCAGAATATGCACACGAAGGTTTCTACCAGCTCCTTGCCGTAACCATCTTAAACCTCGCACTCGTATCATTTTGTAAGAAACACTTTGCGGATAACAAAGTCCTTAAGACCATCCTTGTCATCATCAGCATTTGTACTTATGTAATGATCGCATCATCCGCACTCAGAATGTACCTCTATGTCGGTGTTTATGGTTTGTCTCATTTAAGGGTATATGTTCTCTGGCTTCTTGTAGTACTTACCGTATGGACCACACTTCTTATTGTCGGTATCTTTAAGGAAGGCATTCACTACTTCAGGATCATCACCGTATTTGTTACCGTATGGTATCTGATCTTTGCTTTCTCATTCCCCGACAGATGGATCGTTTCATACGACTTAAGCCTGACCACCCCTCCCAACGACATCTGCTATGAGGACTATCCGGATGCGGCAGATATCGTATATCAATACGGTGATGAGGAAATTTGGCACATATATAGAAAATACACCTCAGACGTCATTACCGAATATGATGAAAAGAACATCATTGAACACATCCGCGAATACAACTTCTTCGAAGATGCAGGAATCAAAATGATCTGCAAAGAATTATGACACGGGGACGTTTCTACTGTCACCTGTCACTGTATAAAAATCCCCCGGCAAGATGCCGGGGGATTTTGTTATCTACACTATTCCGAATCCCAGGAATGTAAATCTCTTTGCAGGATCGGTTACTCTGATCTCAATATCTCTTTCCAGGACGGGGCCGCCGCGATGAGCAATGAGCACGTTGCAGTGCTGCCATCCGATTATGTGAGGATCTATCGTAAGTGCTTTTTCTCCGTCTATATAAACCTCTGCCACTCCCACTCCGGGATCTGCCGAGTCCATATATCCGACCAAGATTACCGATGACCTGATGCGCGCTTTAAATACCGCTTCGCCTTCTCCCTCTCCGGGATAAAACCAGTCGCCTTCGAATTCCGGTGTTGTTTTCAGATCAAGATCTCTTTCAACAAACTGAAGCTCTTTGCTGTGGCCGTCAAATTTACCGCAGTCATAGCTTATAACTGCAGGGCATGAATCAATGTTGAATCTGTTTACGAGATAAACATTTTCAAACTCTCCGCCCTTGGGAGGTGTAATATTCGTAATATCCGCATCGCCCGGATCTTCGGCTGCATCTGCCGCCTTAAACAGATTGATAAGTCCGTCCGCCATAATGCGGTGGCCTACACTTGTGGGATGATACATGTCATAGAAGAATCTGTTCTTACTTACGACACCGCCTTCTTCCGAGCTTAAATAGAACTGATCGTAAACCGCATCCTTGATGCTGACCATGGGAAGGTTATAAGCCTCGCCCACGCACTTAAGTCTGTCCTGAAGATTATATCCGTCTACAAATACCGAATAAAGAAGTATCACAGCCGGCTTCTGAGGCGAATTGTAAATTTTCCTTACAAGAGAATCAAAGAATTCTCCCTTCGTCTCATCGCCCTCATCATTAACCGCAAACTCCACGATAACAACATCGGGACTCTTCTTACCGTCATCAAGCACGTCATGCTCGTAACGAAGTATTCCTACCTCGGAAGGAGTACCGCCAACGCCCGCTTTCGTATATCCGACATTGTCTTCGTATCCTCTTCCGGCTAAGTCACAGAATCCCTTGAACGCATTATATGCATAGCAGTTGACATTGATGGGAATAGCTCCCGCTCCCTGAGTGATCGATCCTCCGATAAAAGCGACTTCGGTTCTCTCACCCTTACGTGCTTTTTCGAGAGCCTTCTTGACGCGGTGCACATTGCCAAGCTGCATCAGGGATTTTCCGATCATCTTCTTATAGTCTTCGCTGCCTGTATCTACTTCCCTGTCGTCCTTCTGTTCGGGCGCCGTATAGCCGTCATTTAAGTAAAAACAAACCGAAACCTTCGCGGTGATCCCGCCTTCGGGGAATTCAAATCTTATCTGTCCGGGAACGTTATCATCGTCGGACCAGTCATATTGCGACAGATCCATGACCAGTTCCATTCCGTCGGAATCAAGATCCATTGTAAGAGTGGTTCCCGAATTGTAAGGATCCTTATGTCCGTACATCTGAAAACAGAACTTTACTTTAACAGGCTCTCCCGACTTCTGTACGGAAACACCTATGCTATGAACCTGTTTGCGGAATCCGGTTACGGTATCAAGTTCTTTAAGCATATCCTCATCTTCTATGCTTCCGACAAGCTTTGCACTTGCCTTAAGCCTTCCGTCGCTTTCAAAGATGTGCTGGATACCTTTTCCGTCAGGCATGGGAGATGCGCAGATATCCTTATCCCTCATTACGTAATAGAACGGTCTTTTGGCTGTAGGGTCCTTAGGGGCCACAGGTCCGCGTGATTCAGACATTAAAACTTCCTCCAAAACATTTATTCAGATCAGACCTTGATCTGTGAAAAAACTTTTCCTATCGGCGCGGGTATTACAAGATCCGCTCCGGAGTCCCTGGCTGTAGGTGCCATGTTGATGACTACAAGTTTATCACCCTTGAAATAATCTATCAGCCCTGCCGCAGGATAAACCGCAAGCGATGTTCCGCCTATTATCAAAACCTGTGCATTCGAAATGTAATGCACTGCGGATTGCATTGTATCCATATCGAGTCCTTCTTCATAGAGTACGACATCGGGCTTGATATCTCCTCCGCACTTTGAGCACTTCGGAACAGGATCCGGGGAATCTGCGATGTAATCGATATCATAAAACTCACCGCACTTGATGCAGTAATTCCTGAGGGTCGATCCGTGAAGTTCAAGAACGGTCTTAGAACCTGCGGCCTGATGAAGACCGTCGATATTCTGAGTGATCACCGCTCTTACCTTGCCCGCCTTTTCAAGCTCGGCTAATTTAATGTGCGCCGCATTGGGCTGCACTCCTTTTACGATCAGCTTATCCCTGTAAAATTTATAGAACTCCGCAGTATGCCTTACATAGAAAGTATGGGACAGGATCGTCTCGGGAGGATAATCATATTTCTGATTATACAGACCGTCAACGCTTCTGAAATCCGGTATGCCGCTTTCCGTGGAAACACCGGCTCCTCCAAAAAAGACAATATTGTCATATTTTGAAACTATCTCATTTAATTCGGCTATCTCTTTCGTACAGTCTCTTTCAGACATGCTTACCTCCTTATCAGCTATTCCTAACAAAACGGGTCTTCCCGGGGGGAAGACCCGTAAGTCCTTATTAACTTATCAAAGGATCTTCTTGTACGCAGGTACAAATACGGGGAATGTCTTATCGCCCCTTATGGACTTGCCGGAAACTAAGTTTACTTCCTTATCCATTATGCAATATTCGATGTCGCAATTTCCTGCGATCTCGGTATCCTGCATTATTATGCTGTTCTTGATCCGCGTCCCCTTGCCGACATGGACGCCTCTGAAGAGTACACAGTTATCTACTTCTCCTTCGATAACACATCCGTCTGCGATAAGTGAATTGGAAACCTTTGATCCCGAACAATATCTGGCGGGGTTATCATCTCTTACGGTCGTATAAACATTGAAACCGTCAAAGAGTGCATTAAGATTCTCCGGATTGAGAAGCTTCATGTTCTCATCGAAGTAACTTACCATATCGGTAATTCTTGCCGAGTAACCCTTGAACTCATAACCGCAGATCTTATCGGTTCCGAGCATGGGAGCAAGTACATCTCTCTCGTAGAATACATGACCCTGAGCGTAGGCTCTTTCAATCTGTGCGATAAGCTTTTCTCTCTCAATAAGATAAAGGTTCATTGAAAGATTCTGCGGGCCGTACTCTTTGGAATTAGTATTGATCTGAGTGATCTTATCACCGTCGAGATCAAATGTGTAATACAGATCCGTTGTCTGCGTTGTCTGCAGATTCATAAATCCGTAGGGGATCGGTTCGTTCTTATAAGCGATCGTGACATCCGCACCGCTCTCCTGATGTGCACGGATCATATCCGCAAAATCAAAATTGTAAGCGATGTTTGAATCTGTCATGAAGACATACTGCTCTTTGCAGGCCTTGAGGAATTCTACTATGCTTGCAACCGCCTCTACACGGCCGTTGTAAACCTTTATTCCTTTTTCCGCATAAGGAGGAACGATATTAAGACCGCCGTTCTTCCTAACAAGATCCCAGGGTCTTCCGCTTCCCAGATGTCTCATAAGAGATCTGTAATTCTTCTTAACGATGATCGATACATTATCGATACCGCATTCAACCAGTGATGAAAGAGTAAAGTCGATCAGCCTGTATCTTCCCGCAAAAGGAATCGATGCCATCAGACGTTCATTAACAAGTGAGGGAACTTCATTATCGTAACTGTTGGCAAAAATTATTGCCATCGCATCATGTTTATTCTTCAGCATTTTCCGCCCTCCTCGACATCTTCCTTAACCATGGCGGTTCCGCCTACACATGCGTTCTTTCCTACCTTAACGCCCGGGCCTACCGTTGCAACATTCTTCTCGTTACCGGGTTCGGGATGTTCACCGACAACGGCACCCTCACCGATGACAGCATCTTCACCGACTATACAGTGATAGACCTTTGCACCCGCACCTATCTTAACGTTGCCCATAACAACGGCATCTTCCACAACGGCTCCTTCTTCAACTTCAACGCCCGCAAACAATATCGAATGCTTGACGTTACCGAAGATACGGCATCCGTTTGTTATCATCGCATTATCAACAACGGCTCCATCCGCAATATACTGGGCGGCCTTACCCGAAGATCTTGAATAGATCTTCCAGTCATCATCGAAAAGATTGATTCCGCTGCTCTCGGGATTAAGAACCTCCATGTTTGCTTCCCAGAGAGATGAGATGGTTCCTACATCCTTCCAATATCCGTTGAAGCGATATGCAAACATCTTCTTTCCGTCGCGTAAAAGTGCGGGCAGAATGTCATTTCCGAAATCATTGGATGATTCCGGATTTGCTTCATCAGCTTCAAGATACTTCTCAAGAACATCGAAATTGAAAATATAGATACCCATTGAAGCCAGATTACTCTTGGGCTCCTTGGGTTTCTCCTGAAATTCGCTTATGCGTCCGTCCGAGTCAGTAACCATCAGGCCGAAGCGGCTTGCTTCATCCCAGGGCACTTCCATAACGGCTACGGAAAAGTCTGCTCCCTTTGCTTTGTGGAACTCCAGGAAGTCATTGTAATCCTGCTTACAGATCTGGTCACCGGAGAGAATGATCACATACTCGGGATCATATCTGCGAAGGAAAGAAAGATTCTGATAGATAGCATTTGCAGTTCCCTTGTACCAGTCGGAACCCTGTGCTTTCTGATATGGAGGAAGTACGTGAACACCGCCATGGAGTCGGTCGAGATCCCAGGGCTGTCCGTGTCCGATATATTCATTAAGAACGAGGGGCTGATACTGTGTGAGAATACCGACCGTATCAATGCCGGAATTTACACAGTTTGAAAGCGGGAAATCAATGATTCGATACTTTCCGCCGAAAGGAACAGCCGGTTTAGCCAGCTTATCAGTCAGCGCATAAAGTCTTGATCCCTGCCCGCCGGCGAGGATCATAGCTACCATTTCCTTAGCCATTACGTATCTCCTTTAAAAGATTTTGTCTTTAAAAGACGTAATTATTTTATCACAAATGGGTAATCTTTCACAATAAAAGACGCGTTTTCACTAAGTTTTTGGCAATTTTGTATCATTTCCGGATATATTTCATACAATTATCACGTGGCATATTTATCGCATGATCATTTAATTTTTATAGGATATTGTATAATTCGTTTGATATAACAAAGCCCCTGAGCAGCTCAGGGGCTTTCTTTATATTTATACCGGTATTTCCTTATGACAGTAGATACATCCGTATTTATTCTTCTCCTGCTCTTTGCCGCAGAAAGGACATTTGATCCTGTTTTTGGTAAACAGATCCGCTGCAGACATCAAAAGCGCATCTGCCACGATAAAAGGCTTTTTGCATTTAGGACATATGGCTGCCTGCATAGAAGGATCCACGGGAAATACACTTGCGCAATTGGGACACGCAGCTTGGACCATGCTCTTATTTCCACCCATGATCTTAAATACGTAATCCCTGATGTTCTCGGAAAGATTCTCTATTGCATCGGGCTCTGTAAGGAGCTGCGCCTGCTTCTGCCTGAACACGGGAGGAAGATCATCTACATCGTTACATGCAAAGAGCATCAGCTTACGGTCATTGAGTTCTCTTAATTTATAGAATCTGGACCATTCGTTCCTAACCCATACTGCACTGAAATATTCGGGCTTTGTACCGATAACCGTCATTACCGTAGCTCTCTTTAATGCGGCGAATATATAAGGCTCGTAATTCACTCCCAGCTTATCCTGCAGAGTAATCCTGGAAAAGAAAACCTTCAAACCGTAGCTTTCAAGCTTCTTATAAAGCTTAAGAGCAATATCGCTGTCTTCGGTACGCTTTTCAGTTTCATCATCGGTTTCCTTATAACAAATGAAAACATCATAAGGCTTCTCGCCTGCGGCAATGTTCAGATAATCATCCTGAATCTTTGCAATCTCCATTGCGGCATTTTTCAATTCGGCCTTCTGGGCATCATCTGCCATACTTACAGCTTCATTAAAGGAATCGGAATTCAAGATACTTTCATCCTTAATTCTGTGAAGTGTGGGCATATATCTTCCGGATGTGGGATCCTGAACATATTCGATTCCGTATTCACAAAGAGTCTGAGCCCAAAGAACATCAACGAACGATCCGTTCTCCGCAAGTATCTCATCATATACACGGAAAGCTCTGTCAAACTCACACTGCTGTCTGAGCTTATTTGCTCTGTTAAGCAGATCTATATACTTGCCGGTACTTCCGCTGACAATATTGGTGGTACCGCAATAATCACATGTACAAACGGAATTACCTAATTTAAGAGGTGCTCCGCAACACTGACAACTTAATGCTTCTACGTTCATTTAAATTTCCTGTAATATTTCCTTAAGCGCAGTATATTCTCTGAGATACATACCACGCCTCATTTCATCCGTATCCGTGTAATCCGCATGCTTCGAAAAGATTTCAAGCATCTCCTCTACCTGCATCCATCTGGGTTCCATACCCACTTCGATTTCCCTCTCGGTCAGATTGCGCTCCGTCTCTCCCGTGATCTCTCCGAAGAAATATTTGTTGACCCATTTCCAGTCTTCATAATACTCATCGATCTCAAGAAGACATTCTGAAGGTTTTATCACATAACCAGTTTCTTCCGTGGTTTCCCTGATGACGCAATCTTTCTCGTCTTCACCGGCTTCAAGTCCGCCGCCGGGGAGCATCCACTGGTCTGTCACTGTCTCATATGATAAAAGCATCTTTCCGTCTTTTATCACAATCGATCTGCAGGCTGCCCTTGTCTTATTCCATTTTCCGAAATAATTGTCACCGACGATATTTATGGTTTTCATAGCGAGTCCCCAAACAAACTTTATTTACTATACCATATTTTCGGGATTTTCATAGACTAAAAACTCCCGGAAGTAACCCCGGGAGTCTTGAAATACACGTTATAACCGATTATTCTTCTTCATTTTCAGGTAATTCGGATGATTCTTCCGGTTCGGGCAAAGTTTCAACAAATCCGTTCAACACCTGCAGTTCATCGGGATTATCCACATAATATACATCTTCTCCATGAATCAGATACTGCCCGACTATTTTGTAATCATTCGTATATCCGTTTACATCCGTAAAAGAAAGAAGGATATAGTTTTCAGCCATTGCAAGTTCCGATCGGTCATCCTCAACCTTCGTAAGCCTCAGTTCATGGATTGCATCCACAAATACTCTTACCTCTTCGGCATCGTCCGAATGATACTCGATTTCATTACCGGAGTCTGTAGAATATATATCTACTGAAGTCATACAGGGTTCAAGACAGTAAAGAAAATACTCACTGTCGAGAGTAGAATTTCTTATCACAAAGATATATTTTCCTGAGGGATCATAATAAATCGGCACCAAACAAGAAGCCTCCTCAGTGACCCACATGCCTCCTTCAGAAGCATTGAACGGGTAGGTGCACGATCTGGTTATATCTATCTCCCATTCATGGACATCAGGATAAGCATAGTAAGGAATCCTTACAATACAGACTTCACCGTATCCGTCATCTGTATACCTTATCTCTCCAAATTCAGAAAAACGGTTGCAGAATTCATGGAATTCTTCGTCGGAAGATTCAACCTTCAGGTCACAGTCACAGGTGTATCCGTCAACCCAAAGCCACTCTTCCTTGGTATCGTATCTGCTGTGTAATCTACCATCGGTGAAATCATAATCCGTTCCGAGAAGGATGATTCCACGGTTTGCAATATGTTCCGGCACCTCAGCCGGTGCAGTATACTCAATAAGGTTACCGGCGACAGTCCCGCCTGAAATATCATCAGTCTCATTATCATAAAGATCCTGACCGTTGACATTTTCATGATTTGGGAAATGTTTCATAAATAAAGGAATAACTATAAAAATGATAATGATAAGAAGAAAAAGTATTATCAATATCTTTGTGAAAACAGACATTTTCTTCATATTTTAATCCTCAGTAAAATTTTTCCGTTACATCTGTAATGACGATGATAAGAAATCTCCGGTCACATAAACAGTAACATGAAAATTAAAAAAATACACTCCGCTTGGAGTGTATCTTGAGAGGTGCCAGACGGATTTGAACCGCCGATCAGGGAGTTGCAGTCCCACGCCTTACCACTTGGCTATGGCACCATATTTAATTGAAAGCTCCCCGAGTAGGACTCGAACCTACGACACTTCGGTTAACAGCCGAATGCTCTACCGACTGAGCTATCGAGGAATAATAAACTTTCTAGCTCACTTACGCTGAACTAGGGAACGCGCCGCAATGCTCTACCGACTGAGCTATCGAGGAATACTTGCGACGACTTTAATAGTTTAATATAAAACAAAATCCCTGTAAACAGGGAATTCGCCGCTTGCGAAGAAATTTGCTTCTTCAAAACCGAATCCGAACTAATCAAACATCCATCTATTGGCAACAACAGGATAAGCCTTCGACCTATTAGTAAATGTCAGCTGAGAGCATTACTGCTCTTACACACCATTCCTATCTACCTCATACTCTCTAAGGGGTCTTATTACCTTATGG
>JAGPFR010000058.1 GCA_018056425.1 Lachnospiraceae bacterium | reverse complement strand
GCCCCATCGCGGCGACCCACACATATATGATTTCATACACAAGTGCAGTCATCCGAGCACCTCGTTTAATCTGTCCTCGTAACCCACAACTCTGTATCCGATATTCGAAGGAACCACAGAAACTCCGGACTCATCCGGATCTTCGGTTATAAGAAAAAGCGACTGCCTTATCGTATTTCCGGAAAGCTGTGTACTGTATGCGCCGACTTCATCAGTCCATTTATGAAGTACAAACACAACGGATTCGGAAGGTGATAGCACAGTTTCTTTTTCGCATCCTGCGATAAGTTTGGAAATTTCGTTGTCACGTCTGAAGTAAAATCCTGACATGTCCGCATAGAATTCTTCAAAAGAACCGGTTCCTCCGATCCTGCGCTCCGTGAACATATCATTGAAATAACTTACGCTTACGGATATTCCGTTTTCGACATAGTAATAAACAAGGGAAAGAACCGTCTCAAGGATCTTGTTTTCAAGAGGCAGATACTCGCCCGGCTCTTCGCTGTATTTATAAGAATCCATCACGATCCTTACCGAAGGGGTATCCTCGCCGGTAAGCGTCTTTACCATGGGCTTACCGACTCTTGCGGTGGCCTTCCAGTTGATCATTCTGACGTCATCGCCCGGGATGTATTCTCTGACAAGGATATCGGGAACCTTCTTATCTCTGGGCGGATTGTCGCTCGAAGAAACGATCAGGTCGGGGCGGTCGGAGGCATTTAATATTTCAAGCCTTGGAGAAACCTGAACTTTGAGGGTCTCTTTATTTTTGAACGTGATGGAAAATAATCTGAGATAATCGGTAACCGTGACGCTCTTTATTCCGACTTCGTACTCTCCCCTGTACTTGCAGACAAGAATGGTTTCTTTTTTGATGCCGGTATGCGGCATCAGCTCATATTCGGTGCCTTGGTCGAGTCCGCCTATATAAGAAAAGTCGCTGAAAAATCCGGTCTTAACCCCGGAGTGAGTGAAGTTGTCTTCATTTTGCAGACTGAAATAAAAAGGAGTAGAGCTGCCCGCAACGATCGTCCTTGTATCTATCTCCTGATAGATCTTGAATCTCAGATAGACGATCTGCGTGTAGATAAAAGAAATAAGGGGGACGAACAGCGTAAAATAGAAAAAGCCGTAAGAAACAGGGCCCCCTTTGAAAGATATTGAGATCAGCGATAAAACAAACAGCACAAGTGCCGCAATCCTGTTCCTGCGCATCTTACACCATTGGCACCTTGGCCTTTATAACATTTGAATAGATGATCTTGTCGATACTCTCACCTGCGATCTTTGCCTCGTAAGTAAGGCTTACTCTGTGGTGAAGAGTATTAACCGCAACTTCTTTAATATCATCGGGAGTAACAAAATCTCTGCCGGAAAGAAATGCATTCGCCTGTGAAGCCTGAACCAGCATTATCATGGCACGGGGACTTACACCCATGACGAATCTGTTTTCTTTTCTGGTAAGACCTACGATCTCACCTGCATATCCCAGCACGCTGTCGGCAATCTTAACCTTGCGGACCTGCTCTTTGATCTCCAGGATCTCAGCCTTGGTGACCACGCTCTTAATCATATCTGCGGTCTTACCTTCGAGGAAATTGCGTGTAAGGATGATCTCGTTTTCGGGAGTCGGATATCCGATGGAAAGCTTCATCATGAAGCGGTCGAGCTGTGCTTCGGGAAGGGGATAAGTTCCGACAAAAGAAACCGGGTTCTGGGTTGCAACAATCATAAACGGATCGGGAAGATCTGTAACTTTATCATCGACGGTGACTTTGCCTTCTGCCATCGCCTCGAGAAGTGCCGACTGGGTCTTGGGTGAAGTTCTGTTGATCTCATCGGCAAGGATGATGCTGTGCATGATCGAACCTTCCCTGTATTCGAATTCACCGGTCTTCATATTGAGGACGCTTGAGCCGGTAACATCCGAAGGAAGGGTATCGGGCGTAAACTGGATGCGTCCGAAATCAAGATCCACGGCAGCTGCCAGTGTCTTAACAAGAGTCGTCTTGCCCACCCCGGGCACATCCTCTATCAGCACATGTCCTCCCGCAAGCAGGCAGATCAGAATATTCTTTACGACCTCATCATTTCCGATGAAATACTCATTTATCAGTTCACGTAATTTTTCAGTCATAAGAGCCTCTTCCTTTGAACATCATTCTACCATTTTTTGAGGAAGATTCATCGTGAAATTTATGACATCGTGAAGTATCTTTTTGATATACAGCAAGGGGACGGCTCTGCCATTTCCGGGGTGACGCGAATGCATAAGCTGTCGAGACTTCGATTTCTGCGAAAAAATGCGGCCGCCCGGCCCGAACGCAGTGAGTGGCCACGCGTCATGAGCGAAAACATGCCTTGTGAAGCATTTCCGCCTGAAATCGAAAAGCGAGACAGTTATGCGTCGCGGCAGGACCCCAGAAATGGCAGAGCCGTCCCCCCTTATTTACCTTCCGGTGTAAATTCAAAGATCTCAGGTTCCTGACTCGGTGCAAATTCCATAATGTCCGAATCTCCGGATGCAAAGCTTCCGCTGATCCCCAGAACCTTCTTGACTATAAGAGCAGCGTCCGTATACTGCGCAAGTGCATTTTCATGCTCCCTGTTTACGACATCAAGGTCTTCGTTCTTCGTTGCCTGCTCCATAAGCAGTGCAACCTCTGCAAGCTTCATCGCTCCGATCGTGGTTGCATTACTCTTGATCGCATGGATCAGGATCGAATAATCCTTCCACTTCTTATCCCTGTAATATTCACTGAGCTTCGTATATCTCTCATCATACTCGGATGCAAATACCGTAAGAATCGTGCGGTAGAAATCAATATCCTTGTGAGTAAAGACCATGGCTTTTTCGGTATCAAATCCCGCATTCGTAAGCTCGGAGACTATATCCGGCTTGCCTGCTGATTCAGGTACTTCTTCAGCCTTAGCAGCAACAGCTTCAACTCTGACATTAGCGGTTTCGCTCTCTACAGGTACAGCATCACCCTTTGTTACCTTCTCCGCGGGAAGATATACCATGAGCATCTGCTCGAGAGTTCTTCCCTCAACAGGCTTGGTCAGATAATCGTTGAATCCCTGTGCAAGGTATCTTTCCTTCGCACCTCTTATGGCATCCGCAGTCAGACATATGACGGGAGTATCTGCATTGAGTTTGTTCTCCAGTTCCCTGATATGTCTGAGAGTCTCTGTTCCGTCCATTCCCGGCATGCGCTGGTCAAGCAGGATGACGTCATATTTATGATTCTCGGCCAGTTCTATGGCAGCCTCGCCGCTTTCCGCCGTATCTATCTGAACACCGGTCTTCTTGAGCAGGTTGATGACTACGAGGATGTTCATGTGAGTATCGTCAACCAGAAGGATGCGGGCATCGGGTGCATGGAAGCTTTCGGTGTAAACATGCGAATCGTCATCGACTCTTCCCATTCTGTACTCGCCCATGGGCTGGGGATTTTCTATCTTCTGCCACAGGTCAAAAGAGAACACCGAGCCTTCGCCATACTTACTCTGAACGTTAAGGCCGCTGTCCATCAGATCAAGAAGCCTTGTCGTGATCGACATTCCGAGTCCGGTTCCTTCGATCGTACGGTTACGCACAACATCAAGTCTTTCAAACGATTCAAAGAGCTTGCCCATGTCGCTTTCCTTGATACCTATTCCGGTATCCGCAACGGATACATGGAGAAGCACCATCTCATCAGTTCTGTCTTTTTCCTGAATGGTCAGAGTTACGCTTCCTGCGGGAGTATATTTAACCGCATTCGTAAGAAGGTTCAGAATGATCTGGTTGATACGCGCATCATCACCGTTCATCTCGCAGGGAAGATTGGGGTCCACCTTTACGATGAAATCAAGGTTCTTGGAATCCGCTCTTTCCTGAATGGAATTGACGAGATATGTGATGAGCGATCTTAAGCTGTATCTTACGGGCATGATCTCCATCTTACCGTCTTCGATCTTGGAGAAATCAAGGATCGAGTTGATCAGCTGAAGAAGATTTCTTCCGGAACTTTTGATATTGCCGGAGTATTCCCGTATGTTCGGGTTATCCGCTTCCCTCATGATCATCTCGTTCATGCCGAGGATAGCGTTAATGGGCGTCCTTATCTCATGCGACATATCGGCGAGGAAGCTGCTCTTTGCTTTGTTGGCCGCATCCGCCGATCTCTTTTCCAGACGGAGAACCTGGGCTTCGTACTCCTGCTTCTGCCTGGTATAGGTCATCTCCTCAACCTTCTTACCATAAGCCTGTTCATTCCTGTAGCCCAGGTAGTAGAAAATGGATATGAGCACGAAGATGGTAAGGGATACCATAACGTTGACGGTAACCTGAGAATAAGCTTCATCCAGCAGGTCGGAGTTTCTTACAGTCATAACAACGTACCACTGATCCATAACCTTGCTGGTAAAGAATGTATACTCTTCACCGTTAACAAATGTCTCAAATGTCGAATCGTCGTTTTCAAGGACCTTATCCATGAACCCCTGGCCGTAAGCATCATCGGCCATCCTGCCTCGCATCACCATATCCTTATGCGCCACGATAAAACCGTCGGAGTTAACGATCATTGCATAACCGTTACCCGCGATCCGTGCCGACTCGGTTATCTCCTGAATATGATTTGCAATGACATCAAGAGCTACGACATTGTCATAAACTCTGCCCGCTCCGTCATAAGTTCTTTCTTTTAATTTCTTACAGACAGTGATAACAACGGAATTGGTCTGTGCATCCACATAAGGAGATACGATCACCAGACTGCCGTTTCCCGCAACGCCCGCTTTATACCAGTCCCTTGTCATGGGTCTGTAATCATCGGGAGGAACCCAGCCGTCACCGTCTATATACTCTGCGCCGACAACGGCATACAGTCCGGTAAAGTTCTCATCGAAGTTCTCAAACTGTCTCTGTGTCTGATCGTAGATATAGTCGCTTATCTCTTCACTCGAGCAGCCGGTAGCAAGCATGTAATCCACGGTCTCTGCCGCAACATTCAGTGTTGACATGGCAAGGGTCAGATAATTGTCAAGCTCCGTGGATATATTCTTGGTCTTATCCTGACCGGAACTGTACACCCCCGAGGCATACGTATTGAAGAACAGCTTTGAATTGTAAATAACCGCAAAGGTCATGAGCGAGAAAGTAACAAGAAGGGTCAGGAAGAGATTCGTTTTACTTCTCTTCAGTCTGACGGTTTCTTTTACCACAGGTATATCCGACTTGCTGCGGTTTTCTGCTTTGTATCTGATCGTGATGAAGAATATTACAATAAGTATCAGCACTCCGAGGAATACGGATACCAGAAAAAGCATTGTGGTGATAAGAGTATAAGAATCCGCATTGTCTATGCCTTCGGGAAGTGCATCCTTCATTCTCAGCGCAAGATAATAACCGCCGATACAGCCGCCGAAGACTATGAAGGATACGATAACCTGAAGCAGCGCCTGAAACTTGATCTCGGAAGAGGAGTTTTCATTCCTTTTGACTCCGCGGGATTCGTACTCTTTTTTCATGCCCCAGGGCATGAAGATCTGAGCAATATAGGATATTACAGAGAAATAGTAATAGGGGTTTTTGGCGTTACTGGGCCAGTCAAAGCAGGTCGCTGTCCATGTTACGTATTCCGCAAAACAAAACGTAAGCACCATTCCGCTGAAATACGGGAAAGCGCTGCCGTCCTTTTTATTGTTGTTGTAATAAAGGAGCGACTGCATGCAGAAGATCATAACGATGGTGGTAAAAGAAACCTGCCATACGTTGTTGAACCATCCGCCGAACTGAACATAAAGGAAGAACTGAATAAGATTGATGGGAATGGGAATAAACGAAATAATGGGTCTGAATCCTCTGGTCTCGGGATTCTTCATTTCATAGACTGCTACAAGAAGGACAACGTAAGCTACGTTCCATCCGAAATATGCGGTAAACTCGGAAACTTTGGGCTCCACATGTGTAACGAGAGTCGAAGTGATCCAGTAATAACCGCTTAAAAAACTTGCAAAATAATACCCCGTAAGGAACAGCCATCCCTTATTGGGTTTTTCTATATAACTGTATAAGCTTCCCAGCATGCCGATAATGGCAGTGAGAAGCATCAATACATCGATTAAATTATCTACAGTCATCATAGTCTTATTACTTAACCCCTGCTCATAAGATATTTACTTGCGTAAAAGAAAAATGACTATTGTAGAACACTTTATTCCTCTAATACGTTATTGTACAATAACAGGCCTTTTCCGACAACCAAAAACGGGGAACGGACATGTCCGTTCCCCGTTACGCTATTTATCCGTTTACCGGTTGTGCTTGTATGCCTATATGGTTAAAACAATTGCTGTCGGAACAAGTATAAACACCGGTACTATGCTCATAGGAATCAGAAACGATCCTTTAGTCATTACTTCATATCCTCTATGCTGATATCAAGCGGTGCATCTATCTCCTGCCCTACGTACTTACCGTCTTTCTTGCGCTGCTTTACACATTCCGTAAGCAGGTATTCGATCTGGCCGTTGACGGACCTGAAATCAGCTTCGGCCCATGCGGCCAGATCGTTATAAAGCTTCTCCGACAGTCTTAAAGGAACCTGTTTTTTCTCAGCCATTAATACAGGCTGCCCGAATTAACTACGGGTTGCGCGTCATGGTTACCACAGAGAACTACGAGCAGGTTGGAAACCATGGCTGCCTTTCTTTCTTCATCAAGCACAACAGTGTTCTTCTCGTTCAGACGCTCGAGTGCAAGTTCTACCATGCCGACAGCGCCATCGACAATGAGTTTTCTTGCATCGACCACAGCAGAAGCCTGCTGTCTCTGAAGCATTGCAGCTGCGATCTCGGGAGCATATGCAAGGTAGGTGATACGTGCATCTACGATCTCAAGTCCTGCACTCTCAACCTTGCTCTGGATCTCGTCCTTGATACGGCTTGCAACAAGTTCGGTAGAACCTCTGAGGCTTCCGTCATCCGCCTCACCGTCACCGGTGGTGTCTACATTATCGGTTACGTCATAAGGATAGATCTTTACAACATTACGTACTGCGGTGTCGCACTGAAGGGAGAGATATTCTTTGAAGTTATCGACTTCGAACACGGCCTTTGCGGTGTCCTTTACTCTCCACATAACAGCAACCGCTACCTCAACGGGGTTACCGAGTACATCGTTAACCTTCTGCTTGCTGTTGGAAAGTGTCATGACCTTGAGGGAGATCTTCTTGTTATACATTTCGGCGGTCGCAACCTGCTGACCGTTAACGGTAACGGTACGACCGTCCTTAACAACATCGCCGCTCTGTCCGAGCTTGGTGCCTGCTGCAGGGTTGAACGCGGTACAGAAAGGATTTACGAAGAAGAATCCGTCACCCTTAAGGGTTCCGACATACTTACCGAAGAGGGTAAGCACAAGTGCCTCATTGGGCTTAAGAACCTTGAGACCAAGAAGCATGATCCATCCGAGGCAGAGCCAGAGGATAGCAAGAACCGAAACAGGCCAGAATCCGCTCTCTCCGCAAACGATCGCTACGGGTATAGCCGCTATATAAAGAACTATTACGAGGAAAAGAACAAGTCCGCCGGTCTTATGACCTTTGATAAATTTCTCCTGAACTGCATTATTCATGTTACTCATATTGAGCACCTCCTTTTGATATCATTATGATATCATTCAAATATCGAAGTGTCAACACGTTTTCCGTAATGTGAACATAAAGTGAATTTCGAACCTGATTTGCCGTATAGTATTAAAGGGGAACATAAGACCGGGGCTGTGACTTTCCGGTTTCTTTTACCGTCTGTACAAATGTAGAGAAAAGACTCGCTGTTCCTTAATAGGGAGATATGTTATGGATAAAAAGAAAATCTTCAAAGAACTCATGGCACTGCTGATCGTTATCGGCATATCATTTGCGGTTTTCGTGATAATTTTTTTCAAAATATCAGGCGATGAGCCCATTGCAAGAAGTGTCCTGGAAAACAATCCCGTTACAGATACTCTGTCAGGCGGCGGAAATTCGGGCAGCGGAAATACAGTAAACAACTATCCTCCATATGATGCATCGAATCTGAGCAGCACTTATCTGGTCGGATTTGATTATGAGACAGCGGATTTTCTCGAAACCGCGCCTTCTTTCAGATGCAGGGTGCGCATGGACGGACAATTGGAAGTCGAGTATTGGTACGAACTTTCAAACGGTGAGACCGTAACCGATACAAGGCTTTATACTCTCGATAATTTTACCGAGATCAGGGAAGGAGTGGATCTGAAGACATTATACAATCTCGATCCCGAATGCCCGAATCCCGATGAAGTATACGACGGTGGATACACATATATGTATATCTACGGCAAGGATGAATCGGTCCTTAAATCCTGCGGAGGTTTCTGCCCCTACAACAGTTCTTTCCGGGATATGCTGAACCTTCTGCATGAGAGCATTCCCGAAGAGATGAAAGAGGATGCACTCTATTACAAGAAAATCTGGAAGTTCCATGCGGAAAATGCTTCACTTGAACGCTACGGAGTGTTCTTAAATTACGAAGAGCCGCTAATGGACCTTAGTTACGACTACGATACCATCGTCATCGATGCTCAGGAGAAAAGTGAAGCAGATATAGCGTATTTTCATGATTACTATGATTCCGATAAGTATGTCTTCAGCTACATCAACGTAGGATCGTTGGAAAACTTCAGGGACTACTATGATGACTATGCAGATCTTGCTCTGGGTGTATATGAGAATTGGGAAGATGAAGTCTGGATCAATGTTGCGGACGAAAGATGGCAGGATTTTATCTTAAATACGCTGGCTCCCGAACTGATTGATAAGGGAATCGACGGATTCTTCGTAGATAACTGCGATGTATATTATCAGTATCCCACAGAAGAGATGCTGCACGGACTATCCGTTATCATGGAAGGTCTTAAAGACACCGGGCTCCTTGTGATCATCAACGGCGGAGATGCATTCATGGATGCATATACGGATGCAGGCGGGGATATTAAGGATATCATCGATGCCATCAACCAGGAAACCGTCCTCAGCTGCATCTACTGGGACAAAGGAACATTCGGCAGAAATAACTACGAAGACAGGGAATACTTCGAAGCCTACCTTGAGAAGTACGCAAGCTTAGGAGCCAAGATATATCTCCTCGAATACACAGACGGCTCCTCCATCGATATCGATATCCGCAATTTCTGCTGGGAACATGATTACGGATACTACATTTCCGATTCTATCGATTTAAATTAAAATTATTGTGACCGGAAGTTTATAACCTCCGTCATATAGGACAGGAAGGCAAAAAACTGTTCTATATGACGGAGGATTTTTTATGAAAAAGAATACTATCGGAAAATATGCAAAGTCCTATATCAGTCTTTTTATCGCGGGTCTCCTGATGCTCACCGCATGCGGACAGGCAGCTGATGAGCCCGAACCCGTTGCATCCTACTCGGAAGAAGAGATCGAAGACAGAATAAGACATGTCGGAAGAGCTTATGATGGTCTGGACGATGACAACTCTCTTTTCTCGGGAGGCCTCAGCTATTCAACAAACGGCGGTATGGTTATGTATGAAGCTACATGCGATGCCGAAGCAATTGAAGAATGCGCCGGTGTTTCAGGGGAAATCAGCATTCCCATAACCCCCGCAGATTCGGATCTGCCCTGGAATACCGAAGGATACAACAGCATTACGGAGTCGGGCTTTATAAACACCTCATCAAACAGATTCTCCACTTTCGGAGCTGATGTGGATACCGCAACTTATTCTAACTTCAGACGTACCGTATATGAAGCATACGACGTCTTCAAGCACGAAGATTACGCCTATGGCGGTCTTGACCCAAGCGCCCTCAGAATCGAGGAAATGATCAACTACTTCGAATACTCATATGCAGCGCCCGAAGACGGCGAGAAGTTTTCGGTAAGCCAGGCCATAGTTCCCTGCCCCTGGAATGAAGATACCCTCCTCTACCGCGTCGGCGTAAGAGCCGAGGAAGTGGATATCTCGGGAGGATCAAACATCGTATTCCTCGTAGATACTTCAGGATCAATGTTCTGGAACAACGGTCTTCCCCTTGCTCAGGAAGCGCTTAAGACTCTCCAGAAAAATCTATCCGAGAACGACAGAGTTTCCATCGTTACATATGCGGGTTCATCAACCGTAGTTGCGGAAGGCCTCAGAGGTGACCAGCACAAAGAGATCAAGGACGCCATAAACTCTCTCGAAGCAGGCGGAAGCACCAACGGCGCAGGCGGGATCATCACTGCATATGACATTGCACAGGAATACTTCATCGAAGGCGGAAACAATCGTGTTATCCTTTGCACCGACGGTGACTTCAATGTAGGAACCTCTTCCGAAGCAGGTCTTATCGAGCTAATCGAAGAAAAGAAAGAAACCGGCGTATTTCTCTCCTGTCTCGGTTTCGGAGCGGGCAATTATAAGGACGACAAGATGGAAGCCCTCGCAGATCACGGAAACGGCAACTACTTCTACATCGATTGCACCGATGAGGCTGAAAAAGCACTCAATAACGAAATCTGGTCAACCCTTTATACCGTAGCAAAGGACACCAAGTTCCAGGTTGAGTTCAATCCCGAAACCGTAGCTGCATACAGGATCATCGGATACGAAAACCGTCAGATGGCAGCTGAGGATTTCTCAGACGATACCAAGGACGGCGGCGAAGTAGGATCCGGCCAGACAGTCACCATCCTGTACGAGATAGTTCCCGTCGGATCGGATATGGACGTACCCGAAGTAGAATCCAGATACGATAATGACGAAGAAACAAGCATCTCCGGCGCAGACGAATACTGCGTACTCAATATCAGATACAAAGAGCCGGACGGCGATAAGAGCGAACTCAGAACCTATCCCGTAACCACCTCGATGTTCACGGAAGAGATGGATCTTGATACTTCCTGGGCCGCAGGTGTTGCACAGGTAGGAATGATCTACAGAGATTCGGACTTTGCAGGCACATCGGATTATGACGACGTGATCGAAAGGCTCTCTCAGGATCCGGCAGTCATGACGGACGATCTCAAAGCACAGTTTATCTACATCGTGGGAATGCTCGACGAAATGGAATAAAAAAAATCCGATTATCGCATTTATGCGGTAATCGGATTATTCTTTATCATCAAGATAATCATCTTTTTCAATAAAAGCTATCGTATCTTCCGGAAGCCCGTTTAATCTGCTTTTCTCCTCTTTTTGAAGGATCAGCATCTCGGTGTATTCTATCCGGTCCTGTAGAGTTGTCATGTTAAACTTAGCTGCGATATTTCTGGCTTCCGGCTTATCCGAATTGATAAACCAGCTCCAGACACATCTTCCGGAATAGTAGACGCAAAACAGTGCCATCACCGCAAAGACGGGGGTTGCTATCTTCCCGTATCCCCACATCATAAAAACTATCAATATTCCTACCGCGCCGAAAACGAGCCCGTTACGGGCATTTCTCCAATACTCCTCCTTCTGGTACATGTACAGATCAAGGAGTTTTTTCTGATGAGCCTCATCCTTTTCCTTGGCATAGACAAATTTGGATTTGGAAGGTTTACGCCCATCGGGAACAACCTTTGACTCAACCGTATTAACATTCTTCCGGCAAAAGAGAACGATAAATACCACAGCCACGGCAAGCAACGCAACAAGCCGCAGGTCTATCCCGTCGGACGCGTTTTGCAACAGTCCGAAGAGACATACTGCGACGAGAAGAAATCCAAATATTACCGAACCGGGTATGTGTACCTTCTTCATAAGCGTTTTTACTTTGATGCCTTCTTTGCTTCGTACATGGCTTCGTCTGCCTTATCTATCAATTCTTTGAGAGTATCGTCCCCGTCTGTAGACGCATATCCGATACTTACGCTCAGATCAAACGGGAGTTTTGTACGCTCGTTTATTACACGCAGATTATCACTGATACTGCTCTTAACCAGCTTGGCATTTTCCTCGGTATTTGATTCAAAAAGAACTGCGAATTCATCACCGCCGTATCTTGCGA
>JAGPFR010000083.1 GCA_018056425.1 Lachnospiraceae bacterium | reverse complement strand
ACAGTAACCGTTCCCACCGATCTGACCAAGATGACCGTTAACCTCCAGGGTCCCATCATCATCAATTCCGATGAAAAGAAGGGCGCACAGATCATAGTCGAAGGCGGAGATTATCCCGTTAAGTTCCCCATCTATGAGATCCTCAAGTCGAGAAAGGAGGATGAATAAGAATGCTTGCACTTTCCCGTAAAAAAGGTGAGGCTCTCGTTATAGCCAACAATGTTGAGGTAACCATCCTTGAGATCAAGGGCGATCAGGTTAAGCTCGGCATCACAGCTCCCAGAGAGGTTCCCGTATACCGCAAAGAAATCTATCTCCAGATACAGGATTCCAATAAGGCTGCAACCGATGTTTCCGGAATGCAGGCTCTCAAGGATCTTCTCGGCTGAAGTTTTCTAAAGACACAATATAATAATACTGACAGGGCGGCCGCAAACCGCCCTGTTTTCTTGACATTTCGGGATTTTCCCGATAAAATGTCTACTTGCACGTAGTGCTATATAGAAGAAAGTGCATTAACGTACGTCACAGAAAGGGGAGTACCTAGACATGGAAGATACAAATAAGCTTACAAAAGAAGGTCTCAGACAGTATGAGGACGAGCTTCACGATCTGAAGGTAAACCGTCGTCAGGAAATCGCTCAGAAGATCAAGGAAGCACGTGAACAGGGCGACCTTTCCGAGAACGCTGAGTACGATGCAGCTAAGGACGAGCAGGGTAAGATCGAAGACCGTATCGCTGAGCTCGAAGAGCTTCTCAAGAACGCAGAGATCATTTCCGGAACCTTCGTAAAGGCTAAGGATCTTGAGACCGGCGAGACCGTTGAATATAAGGTAGTTGGTTCCTCACAGGCAGATTCTCTTAATTTCATGATTTCCGATGAGAGCCCTGTAGGACGTGCTCTTAAAGATAGCAAGAAGGGTGAGACCGTTAAGGTTGATACTCCCGCAGGTGTTTTGAAGTTCAAGATCATTGATATTTGGAAGGATTAAGGTAATAAAGTTGGCAGACAATAATCAGCAGAATTCAAAGAATGCCCCTCAGGAAGACGTTGGTCAGCTTCTCAAGGTAAGAAGACAGAAGCTTTCCGATCTTCAGGCAGCAGGAAGAGATCCCTTTGTTATCACCAAGTATGAGCAGACCCATCACACCGATGAGGTTATCAGTCTTTACGAGGCGCATGAAAAAGAGATCCTTAAGGACTATGTAGAGCCCGAACTTACCGAGCCTGCAGAGGGTGCTGATAATGAAACAATCTCTGCATACCGTCAGGCTAAGAAGGAAGCTTATAACAAGCGCCGTGAACTTCTCGATGCATCTCCCATCAATGTATCCATTGCCGGAAGAATGCTTTTCAAGAGAGTAATGGGTAAAGCTTCTTTTGCAAATATTCAGGATCTTAAGGGAAGAGTTCAGGTATATGCTTCTCAGGATGCTCTGGGAGAAGAGTCCTATGCAGACTTCAAGAAGGCTGACATCGGAGATATCTTCGGAGTTGAGGGATATGTATTCAGAACCATGACCGGGGAGATTTCCGTTCATGCTACCAAGATGGTTCTTCTTTCCAAGAGCCTTCAGATTCTTCCTGAGAAGTTCCACGGACTTACCGATACCGATACCAGATACCGACAGAGATATGTAGACCTCATCATGAATCCCGAGGTTAAGGATACCTTCGTTAAGAGATCCGCTATCCTCAAGGAAATCAGAAACTTCCTCGATACCAGAAACTTCATGGAAGTTGAGACTCCCACCCTCGTATCCAATGCGGGCGGTGCTGCAGCAAGACCTTTCGAGACTCATTACAATGCTCTCGATGAGGATGTTAAGCTCAGAATATCTCTTGAGCTTTATCTGAAGAGACTTATCGTCGGCGGACTTGAGAGAGTATATGAGATCGGACGTGTATATAGAAACGAAGGTGTCGATACCAGACACAATCCCGAGTTCACACTCATGGAGCTCTATCAGGCATACACCGATTACTACGGAATGATGGAACTCACCGAGTCCATGTTTAGGGTTGTTGCAGAGAAGGTTCTCGGAACCACCAAGATCAACTATCAGGGTACGGAGATCGACCTCGGACAGCCTTTCGCCCGTCTTACCATGAACGAGGCTATCAAGAAATATGCCGGAATCGACTTCGATACCGTTGAAAGCGATGAAGCAGCCAAGGCTCTTGCCAAGGAGCATCACATCGAATTCGAGGATCGTCACAAGAAGGGCGATATCATCAATCTCTTCTTCGAAGAGTATTGTGAGAAGGAACTGATCCAGCCTACTTTCATCATGGATCATCCCATCGAGATCTCGCCTCTTACCAAGAAGAAGCCCACAGATCCTACCAAGGTAGAGCGTTTCGAGCTCTTCATCAATACCTGGGAAATGTGCAACGCATATTCAGAGCTCAACGATCCCATCGATCAGAGAGAAAGATTCGCAGCTCAGGACGCACTTGCAGCGGCAGGTGATGACGAAGCTCAGCACACCGATGAGGATTTCCTCAACGCACTCGAGATCGGTATGCCTCCCACGGGCGGAATCGGATACGGAATCGACAGACTTGTTATGTTGCTTACAGATTCACCGTCAATAAGAGATGTACTTTTGTTCCCGACCCTAAAAAGTCTATAATTTCGTCGCTCCTTGTCATTCCTTGTCACGCTTCGTCACACTACGGACAAGTATGGACAACGGCATGTAGACGCAAAAAGTCGCGTTTTCTGAGCCGAAA